>NZ_JBIDDG010000014.1:179093-225923 GCF_043205005.1 Micromonospora sp. NPDC047620
CGGCCCGGGGCTGCCCGACGGGGCCGTGCTCGGCCCCGGCACCGGAGACAACGCCGCCGCCGCGCTCGGGGTCGGCGCGGGGCCGGGCGACGTGGTGCTCTCCATCGGCACCTCCGGCACCGTGTTCAGCGTCGCCGACACCCCCGCCGCCGACCCGACCGGCGCGGTCGCCGGTTTCGCCGACGCCACCGGCCGCTTCCTGCCGCTGGTCTGCACGCTCAACGCCGCCCGCGTGCTCGACGCCGCCGCGGCCCTGCTCCGGGTCGACCTGGAGGAGTTGGCCGCGCTGGCGCTCGCCGCCCCCGCCGGCGCGGACGGCCTGGTCGTGGTGCCCTACCTCGAGGGCGAGCGGACCCCGGACCGACCGCTGGCCACCGGCGCGGTACACGGGCTGACCCTGCGCACCTCGACCCCGGCCCACCTGGCCCGGGCCGCCGTCGAGGGCCTGCTCTGCGCCCTCGCCGACGGCCTCGACGCGCTCACCGCCCAGGGCGCCACGGTGCGCCGGGTGATCCTCGTCGGCGGGGGAGCCCGCTCGGTGGCGGTGCGCCGGATCGCGCCCGAGGTCCTCGGGGTGCCGGTGGTCGTCCCGCCGCCCGGGGAGTACGTCGCCGACGGCGCCGCCCGCCAGGCCGCCTGGGTCGCCCTGGGCGGCGCGGCGCCCCCCACCTGGTCGGTCCGGGACACCGAGGAGTACGCAGCAGCGCCCGTCCCCGCCGTCCGCGAGCGGTACGCCGCCGCCCGCGACCGCTTCCTCGACCGGCTCGACCGCGCCCCGGCCGGCGAGGGGTAAACGACTGTACGGGCGCGCCCCGGCTCGCGATCATCGACGGATGCGAACCACCCCCCAAGCGGACGAGGCGCCGGTGACCGTCGGGACCGGCATCCCCTCGATGCTCCAGTACGACGACGCGGACACCCCCTGCGACGTCATCGACGCGCTGGTCCTGGCTGACTTCGTCACCGGCCGGCACCCGTGGTCGCACACGGTCCGGCTCTCCCGGGTGCGCCCCGACGCGCCCCTGACCGCCCCCGACGGGCGGCTGCTGCGTACGGCGGTGGAGAACCGGCAGCGGTCCCGCCTGCTGGCCGGCGACGGCTGGACGGCCCGGGTGGTCACCTGGAAGGGGCGGGGCGCCGAGGTGACCGTCACGGCGGTGACCGAGGAGGTCGGCCGGGCGGCCCTCGACCGGATCGTCGACGGCGCCGCCGAACCGGAGGACCCGGGCGCCGGCCGGATCGGCTTCTGGCACCAGAACCCCCGCCGGGGCAGCCAGCGGGACGTGCGGTCGATCGCCGCGCCGGAGTGGGCGCAGATCCGGCCGAACTACGCCGCCGGGGCGCGCACCGCGCTCGACGCGCTGATGGCGACCACCCCGGAGCAGCTCGCCGGCCGGTTGGTGCTCCTGCACGGGGCGCCCGGGACGGGGAAGACCACGGCGCTGCGCGCCCTCGCCCGGGCATGGCGCGAGTGGTGCCAGGTCGACGCCGTGCTGGACCCGGACGTGCTCTTCGCGGACCCGGCGTACCTGTCGGAGGTGGCGGTCGGGGACGAGGACGGCGAGCCGGGCACGGGCCGCCGGTGGCGGCTGCTCATCCTGGAGGACTGCGACGAGCTGATCCGGGGCGAGGCGAAGCAGGCCGCCGGCCAGGCGCTGTCCCGGCTGCTCAACCTGACCGACGGGCTGCTCGGGCAGGGGCGCGACGTGCTCGTCGCCATCACCACGAACGAGGACCTGTCCCGGCTGCACCCGGCCGTGGTCCGCCCGGGGCGCTGCCTGGCCCGGATCGAGGTGGGCCCGCTGCCGTACGAGGAGGCGACGGGTTGGCTGGGCACGTCGGCGGGGGTGCCGCCCCAGGGGGCCACCCTCGCCGAGCTGTACGCGCTGCGTGCGGGCACGCCGGCCACGCCCGCGGCCCCGCCCGCGATCGGCGGCTACCTCTGAGTCGCTGACGCCCCCACGCGACCGGATCGCCCGGACACCGGACGGCGCCTGCCCGACCCGCCCGCGCGCCGTCACCCGCTCGTGACCTGACCCTGGTTGGCTGCCGCTCATGACCTTGATCAGGGGCGGGGCGGCGCGGGCCTGGGGCGGCTCGGCCGCGCACCGGTTCTACAGCGTCGTGGTCTTCGTGCTGCTCGCCTCGCTGGACAACGTGGCGATCGGCCTGGTGCCCCCGCTGTACGGGCCGATCGCCGACGCCTTCGACGTGCCGCGGCGGCTGCTCGGCCTGGTCACCGCCGTGAGCTTCCTGGCCAGCGCGGTGGCGGCGGTGGGCTGGGCGTACGTCGGCGACCGCGCGAACCGCAAGCCGCTGCTGATGGTCGGCACCCTGATCTGGGCGCTGGGCACCGGCGGCAGCGCGGTCGCGGCGAACTACCCCGCGTTCCTGGCCGCGCAACTGCTGGCGGCGGTCGGGCTGGGCGCCGTCGGGTCGGTCGGGTTCTCGGTCGTCACCGACCTGATCTCACCCCGCCGGCGGGGGCTGGTGATGAGCTTCTGGGGGCTGTCCCAGGGGGTCGGCACGCTGGCCGGCACGCTGGTCGGCGGGCTGCTCGGGGCGGCCGACTGGCGGCGGCCGTTCCTGGCGCTGACCGTGGTCGGCCTGCTGGCGACCGCCGCCTACCTGTTCACCTACGACATCCGCCGCGGCCAGAGCGAGCCGGAGTTGGCCGACGCGCTCGCCACCGGCGCCGAGTACGACTACCGGATCAGCCGGGCGGACCTGCCGAGGATCCTCGGCCGGCGGACGAACCGGTGGCTGATCCTGCAGGGCCTCACCGCGCAGGCGGCCTTCGGGTCACTGGTCTGGCTGCCCGTGCTCTTCGCCGAGCGGGCCGAGGACCAGGGCTACTCCGCCGCCACCGCCGTGGTGGTGGGCAGCGTCTTCGCCACCCTGTTCCAGCTCGGCGGGGTGCTCTCCATCGTCGGCGGGCTGGTCGGCGACGCCCTGCAACGCCGTACGCCGAGGGGGCGGGCGCTGGTCGCGGCGGTCGGCATCCTCGCGGCGCTGCCGTTCTACCTGGTGCTCTTCTTCGTGCCGATCCGCATCGACGTGCCCGACGGCGCCGGCGCGGGGACGGTGGTCCGGGCGGTGCTGGCCAGCGTGGTCACCGAGCCGACGGTCGGGCTGAGCCTGCTCACCGCCGTGGTGGCGTTGGCGCTGACCTCCGCGAACTCGCCGAACTGGTTCGCCCTGATCGCCGACGTCAACCCGCCCGAGCACCGGGGCACCGTCTACAGCCTCGGCAACCTGGTGAACGGCGTCGGTCGGGCGGCCGGCAACGGGCTGGTCGGGGTCGCCTTCCACGGGCTGCGGGCGGCCTTCCCGCCGCCGCTGAACTACGCCGTCGGGCTGGCCGCCTTCCAGCTCTTCTTCATCCCGACCGGGATCATGTACTGGCTGGCGTCGCGGACCTCGCCGACGGACATCGCCGACGTCCACGACCTCCTGCACACCCGCGCCGAGCGGCTGTAAGGAAGGGCCCCTTGTTAACGCTATGCGTTAACAAGGGGCCCTTCCTTACACGTCAGGCCGGCCGGACCCAGACCGTCACGTCGGTGGGCACCGCGTTGTCGGTGTCGAGCGGGGCGCTGGCGTGCACCAGTTCGGTGCCGGCCGGCAGCGGCACGGCGGCGTCGCCGAAGTTGGTCAGCACGGTCAGCCCGCCGTTGCGGAAGGAGAGCACCTCGTCGCCGCTGGCGAGCCACTCCAGCGTGCCCGCGCCGAGGTCGTGCTCGCGGCGCAGCCGCAGCGCCGTCCGGTACAGCTCGTACGTCGAGCCGGGCACGCCCCGCTGCCGGTCCAGGGCGTGCTCCGCCCAGACCGGTGGCTGCGGCAACCAGCTCGCGTCGGTCGGCCCGAAGCCGTACGACGGGGCGTCGGCCTCCCACGGGATCGGCACCCGGCAGCCGTCCCGGCCCCGCTCGGTGTGCGCGCTGCGTACCCAGGTCGGGTCCTGCCGCGCCTCGTCGGGCATCGTGGTGTGTTCCGGCAGGCCCAGCTCCTCGCCCTGGTAGAGGTAGGCCGAGCCGGGCAGGGCGAGCATCAGCAGGGTGGCCGCCCGGGCCCGGCGCAGGCCGAGCGCGGCGTCCGGCTGCGGGTCGCCGATGCCGATGCCGTTGGGTCGCCTGCCGCCGACGGGCAACCCGAGCCGGGAGGCGTGCCGGACCACGTCGTGGTTGGACAGCACCCAGGTGGTCGGGGCGCCGACCGCGTCGGTGGCCTCCAGCGAGCGGGTGATGACCGCGTACTGGGCGGGCGCGGTCCACGAGGCGAGCAGGTATTCGAAGTTGAACGCCTGGTGCATCTCGTCGGGGCGCACGTACCGGGCCAGCCGCTCGGCCGGCTCGACCCACGCCTCGGCGACCAGGATCCGCTCGCCCGGGTAGCCGTCCAGCAGCCGGCGCCACTCCCGGTAGATGTCGTGCACGCCGTCCTGGTCCCACATCGGCGGGCGCGGCTTGTCGACCTCCCGCCCGGAGAGGATCTCCTGCGGCTCCTGCCAGTCGGCCAGGTCGGCCTGCTTGATCAGGCCGTGCGCCACGTCGACCCGGAAGCCGTCCACGCCCCGGTCCAGCCAGAACCGCAGCACGTCCAGGAACTCCGCCCGCACCTCGGGGTTGTCCCAGTTGAGGTCGGGCTGCCCGGTGTCGAACAGGTGCAGGTACCACTGGCCGGGTCGGCCGTCGGGGTCGGTGACCCGGGTCCAGGCCGGCCCGCCGAAGACGCTCTGCCAGTCGTTCGGCGGCCGGTCGCCGTCCGGTCCCAGGCCGTCGCGGAACACGTACCGGTCGCGCTCCGGGCTGCCCGGGGCGGCGGCGAGCGCCGCGGTGAACCAGCGGTGCGCCGACGACGTGTGGTTGGGCACCAGGTCGACGATCACCCGCAGCCGGCGCGAGTGCGCCTCGGCGATCAGCCGGTCCGCGTCGGCGAGGCCGCCGAAGAGCGGGTCGACGTCGCGGTAGTCGGCCACGTCGTAGCCGGCGTCGGCCTGCGGCGACGGATAGAACGGCGACAGCCAGAGCGCGTCGACGCCCAGCTCGACGAGGTGGTCGAGGCGGGCGGTGATGCCGGGCAGGTCACCGATCCCGTCGCCGTCCGAGTCGGCGAAGGAGCGCGGATAGACCTGGTAGATGACGGCCCGCGTCCACCAACCGGTGGCCGCGTCGGCGGGCGTGTCCTGGTGTGTCGGGTTGCTGTTCAGGGCCTTCTCCCGTATGTCGAGCCGTACGGTCGGGTGCGTGGTGCCGGGGGATCGGCGGTCCCCGTCAGTGTGCCCGGGGCGGCGCGGTCGATTCCCGCACGATCAGTCGAGTGGGCAGGATCACGGGCGTCTCCGGCGTGTCGCCGGATGCCCGCCGGGCCGGGGCGAGGCCCGCGCCTGCGTCGGGGCCGGGCGGCTCCGGTCGCCGGCCGACGAGCGGGTCGAGCAGCATCCGGGCGGCCAGCCGGCCCTGCTCCGCCGCGGGCTGGGCGATCGTGCTCAGGCCGACGACGCGGGCCAGGTCGTGGTCGTCGACGCCGATGACGCTGACGTCCTGCGGCACCCGCAGGCCGGCGTCCCGCAGCGCCGTCATCGCCCCCATCGCCATCTCGTCGCAGGCCGCGAAGATCGCCGTCGGCGGCTCGCCGCGGCGGAGCAGCTCCTTGGTGGCGCGCGTGCCGCCGTCGATGGTGAACTGCGACTCCACGTCCAGGCCCGGGTCCGGGGCGAGGCCGGCGTCGCGCAGCGCGTCCCGGTAGCCCCGCCGCCGGTCGAGGTGGGTGGTGAAGGCCAGCTCGTCCTCCGGGTCGCCGGAGATGTGCGCGATCCGGTGGTGGCCCAGGTCGAGCAGATGGCGGGTGGCGGTCCGCGCGGCGTCCACGTCGTCGATGCGTACGCAGGGCCAGCCCGGCACGACGGAGCCGGAGCTGACGGTCACCCCGGGCAGCTCCAGCTTCGTCAGGGCGATCAGGTCGGCGGGGCGCAGCGGTGTGGCGACCAGCATGATCGCGTCCACCCGCTTGTGCAGGTTGGCGGCGCGCAGCACCCGCTGGCGGGTCTGCTCCCGCCCGCCGAGGTTGTGCAGCAGCAGGTCGTAGCCCGACTCATGGAGGAACTCCTCGACGGCCTCCACGACGGTGGCGAAGAACCACCGGGTGATCCGCGGGACCACGACCGCGATGGCGCCGGTGCGCCCGCCGGCCAGCCGGGAGGCGCTCGGCGAGACGGCGTACTCCAGCTGCTCGGCCGCCGCGAGCACGCGCCGCCGGGTCGCGGCCGAGACCGCCGGGAGCCCGCGCAGCGCCCGGGAGACGGTGGCCGTGGAGACCCCGGCCAGGCGTGCGACATCATCGATTTTCGTCACGGTACCCCCGCTTCGCGCCGGCTCCGCCGCCGCCGGTGTCCCGGCGGCGGCGGAGAGGCGTCAGCCCTTGACGCTGCCGGCGAGCAGGCCCCGCACGAAGTAGCGCTGGAGGGACAGGAAGACGATCAGCGGTACGACGATCGAGACGAACGCGCCGGCGGTGAGCCGCTGCCACTCGTTGCCCCGGGTGCCGGCCATCTCGGCGAGCCGGACGGTGAGCGGGGCGGTCTCGTCGTTGCCCCCGGCGAAGATCAGCGCGACGAGCAGGTCGTTCCAGACCCAGAGGAACTGGAAGATGCCGAACGCGGCCAGCGCCGGGGTGATCAGCGGCAGGACGATGGTGCGGAAGATCTTCGGGTGGGTGGCCCCGTCGACCCGGGCCGCCTCCATCAGGTCACCCGGGAGCTGCGAGATGAAGTTGTGCAGCAGGAAGACCGCGAACGGCAGCGCGAAGCAGGTGTGCGCGAACCACACCTGCGCGAACTTCTGTTCGTCGACCAGGTCCCAGGCGGGCAGCACGGTGACCCCGCCGACGGTGACCCCGGTGGAGAAGAACTTCAGCAGCGGCACCAGCGCCATCTGCAGCGGCACGATCTGCAGCGCGAAGATCGCGATGTACACCCAGTCCCGTCCCCGGAAGTTGATCCAGGCCAGCGCGTACGCGGCCAGGGCCGCGAAGGCGAGCGGGAAGAGCACCGACGGGATGGTGATCGCCAGCGAGTTGATGAAGTAGGTGGCGAGCTGCGGGGACGACGAGGAGCTCCCGAACAGCACCTCCTGGTAGTTCTCGAAGGTGAACTGCGGGTCGGTGAAGAAGGTCCACCACCCGCTGGTCTTGATCTGGTCCTCCGGCCGGAACGACGAGATGAACAGGCCGAAGGTCGGGATGGTCCAGAGCACCGCGATGACGATCGACACGAGGGTCGCGGTGCGGCTGTTCAGCCGCTTTCGCACCCGTGCGGCGCGGGACGTGGTGTGGCCGTTGGTCTTCTGGGCGCCGGCGGCGACGGTGGGCGTTGCGGTGGTCATCTCAGCCCTTCCGCTGCTGTCGGATGTTGCGGATCTGGTAGATCACGATCGGCACCACCAGGACGAACAGGAAGACCGCCAGCGCCGAGCCCTGCCCGTTCTCTCCGTACCGGAACGCCTGGTTGTACATCTCGTTGGCGATCACGCTGGTCTCGTAGTTGCCGTTGGTGGCCGTCCGGACGATGTCGAAGACCTTGAGGGTGGCGATCGACAGCGTCACCACGACCACGATCAGCGCCGGCCGGATGCTCGGCATGGTGATCTGCCAGAACATCTGCCACGGGGTGACCCCGTCGAGGCGGGCCGCCTCCACGATGTCGGCGGGGATGGCCTTGATGGCGGCGGAGAGCACCACCATGGCGAAGCCGGCCTGGATCCACACCATGATCACGATCAGCAGCAGCGTGTTCAGCGGCGACTCGAGCAGCCACTGCTTCGGTTCGCCGCCGAGGCTCACCACGATCTGGTTGAGCAGGCCGATCTGTTCCTGCCCCTCCCCCCGGTACGCGTAGACGAACTTCCAGATGATGCTGGCGCCGACGAAGGAGATCGCCATCGGCAGGAAGATCAGCGACTTGGCGACCGCCTCGAACCGGGCCTTGTCCACCATGACCGCGTAGATCAGGCCGAACGCGGTGGCGACCAGCGGGACGAGCAGCACCCAGACCAGGGTGTTGACCAGGACCCGGACGATCGAGTCCTCCGAGAACATCCAGCCGTAGTTGCGCAGCCCCACCCAGTCGTTGCTGCCCGCGTCCATGAAGGAGAGCATCGTGGTGCGGATGGCCGGCACCACCAGCCCGATGGTGAGCAGCAGCAGCGTCGGCAGCAGGAAGAAGAGCGCGAACACGCCCTCGCGCGGCTTGCGCCGGCGGGGGAGCGGGGCGCCGCTCGCGGAGGCGGCGACGAGCTGCGCCTCCCGGCGGCGGGCGAACCAGGCCGGCACCACGTCGAGGAGCAGGAGCAGGCCACCCACCACCAGGACGAAGGCGAGCAGCCCCCATCCCAGCATGATGAACTTGTCCTTCTCCTCGATGAAGTCGAACTCCATCGACCCTCCTTATAAGGGTTCGGTCACGGAGCGGTGGGCCGGCCCGCGCCTGCGGACCGGCCCACCGTTCAGATCACTTCCAGCTGCTCTCGATGCCGTTCAGCACCGTCGCGGTGTCCTTGCCGTTGATCCAGTCGACCATGCCCTTCCAGAACGTCCCCGCGCCGACCGTGGCCGGCATCAGGTCGGAGCCGTCGAAGCGGAAGACCGAGCTCTTGTCCTGGAGGATCTGGACGGAGAGCTTGTCGATCGGGTTGGCGACGTTGGCCAGGTCGAGCTTGTTGTTCGCCGACACCCAGTCACCGATCTTGGCGCGGCTGTTGGCGTACTCGCCCGAGGCGAGGTAGGTCTGCACCGCCTGGACCTCGGGGCGGTCGGTGAAGGCCGCGACGAACTCGCCGCCGCCCAGCACCGGCTTGCCCTTGGCGGGATCGATCGCCGGGAAGTAGAAGGCGAAGACGTCGCCGTCCTCGGCCACCTTGGTGCCCTTCGGCCACTGGTTCGCGTAGAAGGACGCCTGCCGGTGCAGCGCGCACTTGCCGGTGGTGATCGGGATGCCGGCCTCGCCGAAGGCGGTGGTGGCGATGCTCTTCACGCCGCCGTAGCCGCCGTTCATGTACTTCTCGTTCTTGAGGATGGTGCCGGCCTTGTCGACGGCCTCGGCGACCTTCGGGTCGTTGAACGGGATGCCGTGGGTGGTCCACTGGTCGTAGACCTCGGGGGTCTGCGTCCGCAGCATCACGTCCTCGATCCAGTCCGTGGCCGGCCAGCCGGTGGCGTCACCGGACTCGATGCCGGCGCACCACGGCTTGGTGCCGCTCGCCGCGATCTTGTCGCTCAGGGCGATCAGCTGGTCCCAGGTGCTCGGGACGGTCCAGCCCTTCTCCTTGAAGGTCTTCGGCGAGTACCACACGAACGACTTCACGTTCGAGCCGAGCGGGGCGCCGTAGAACTGGCCGTTGACGGTGCTGTACTTCAGCCAGTCGGCCGGGTAGTTCTCCTCGGCCATCTTCTTGGTGTCGGCGCCGACCGGCTTGAGCTTGCCCGAGTCGACGAAGCGCTTGAGCAGACCCGGCTGCGGGATGAACGCGAGGTCGGGCGCGTTGCCGCCGTCGACCCGGACGCCGAGCTGCGCCTCGAACTCCGCGCTGCCCTCGTGGTCGATCTCGATGCCGGTGCACTTCTCGAACTGCTTCCAGGACTCCGCCAGGCGGTCGGCCTCGATGTCCCGGATCGACGAGTAGATCGTGACCTTCTTGCCGTCGATGTCGCCGTACTTCTCGTATGCGGCGCACTCCGCGGAACCCGCGGCGTCACTCTTCTTGTCGTTGCCGGTGCCGCAGGCGGTGACGCTCAGCGCCAGCCCCAGTACGCCGGCGATCGCGAGAGCCTGGCGTGATCTGGCAAACGCCATGCCGTTCTCCTTCCTTGCCGGCGCGTGGGGGAATCGAACGCGCGCCGGTCCGATTAGGCATCAACACATGTAAGCGCTTGCATCCGACCCGGTCCACCCCAGACCGGACACGACCGAGTAACAATCCGGAAACCCTGTCGTTGCCGCATGGGCACGCTCCCATGACGCGCGTCCGCATCTTTTCAGGAGTGGCGATTTCTGTCACGCTGGAGGTAGGTATAGAAGAATTTCAACATTGGAGGTTCTGGATGCGTAAGCGATGGCTCAGCCTGCTCGCGACCGGTCTGTTGGCCGTGGGCGCGCTGCTCCCGGCGGCCCCGGCGATGGCCGCGCCGACGTTCAAGGTGCCGTTCCCCTGCGGGCAGTCCTGGTCCGGCCAGACGCGGACCGGCCACAGCCCGGCGTACGCGATCGACTTCAACCGCACCGACGACCTCGGCGACCCGGTGGTGGCCAGCGCGCCGGGCACCGTCGACCGGGTCACGGACCTCGGCGGGACCAGCTACGGCAAGTACGTCCGGATCGACCACGGCGGCGGCTACAGCACCTACTACGCCCACCTCAACGGCTTCAACGTCTCCGTCGGGCAGACCGTCGGCTACGGGAAGGTGATCGGCTGGGTCGGCAGCACCGGCGGCTCCACCGGCCCGCACCTGCACTACGAGCAGCGGCTCAACGGCAACGACATCCAGGTCCGCTTCAACGGCGCGCTCGCCCTCTACTGGGGGACAAAGACCTACACCAGCGACAACGGCTGCGGCAGCACCACCGGCTCCGGCACGGTCAACACCAGCGGGACCCCGCTGACCGTCCGCTCCGGCCCCGGCACCGGCTACGAGGCGGTGGGCACCGTCGCCGACGGCACCCGGGTGACCATCTACTGCCAGACCAGCGGCACCACCGTCACCGGCACCTACGGCACCAGTTCGATCTGGGACCGGATCGGCAGCGGACGCTACATCGCCGACGCGTACGTCTACACCGGCCACGACGGCTACATCCCCAACGTGCCCCGCTGCTGAGCGCAGGACGGGGCCCCGGGGCCGTCCGGGGCCCCGTCATCCGGCACCCGCGCCGGGAGGGGCCACCCGCGGACAGCACTGCGCCGGGATCGTCGGGTCCGGATGCTCCCGTCGGGAGGACGGAGTTCCGGTCACGACGACCCCGGCGGGTCCCGGTCGGCGGCGGACGGCCGCCACGTCAATTGAAGATGCTCACACCACCCGGCCCGACCAGCAGGCCCACCACGATGAGGACGATGCCCCACAGGATCTGCCGGCGGAACAGCGCGAGGATGCCGGCGACCACGAGTACGACTGCGAGAATCCAGAGAATCAGCTCCATGATTGCTGGATACCCGAGCCGCCGACGCGGGAAACCTCCGGTTGATCGAGGTGGTCGCCCAAATGGAAGATGCTGTAGGCCTGCTTGATCACGGGGTGGGCGACGTTGCGGACGCGTACCCCGCCGGGCGTGGTGCCCCGCTCGGTCCCGGCGTGCGCGTGCCCGTGCAGCGCCAGCGCGGTCGGCGCCGAGTCGATCGCCTGACCGAGCTGGTACGACCCCAGGAACGGGTAGATCTCCAGCGGCTCGCCGGCGAGCGTGTCCGGCACCGGCGAGTAGTGGGTGAGTGCCACCAGCACGTCGCAGTCCAGCCCCCGCAGCGCCGCGGCCAGCGCGTCCGCGCTCTCGGTGGTGGTCCGGACGAACGCCTTCATCTCCGGCTCGCCGAAGTCGCTGGCGCAGCGCCCGGCGAACCCGCCGCCGAACCCCTTCACCCCGGCGACGCCCAGCCGGCCGCCGGCGCAACCCAGCACGACGCCGTCGCCCTCCAGGACCCTGATCCCGGCGCTCTCCAGCACCTTGACCACCTGCGGCACCTGGTCGCACTGGTGGTCGTGGTTGCCGAGCACGGTCACCACCGGCACGCCCAGTCCGCCGAACTCGGTGGCCACGCACCGCGCCTCCGACTCCGTCCCGTGCCGGGTCAGGTCACCGGCGAGCAGCAGCACGTCGGCGTGCTCGGGCAGCTCCTCCAGCGCCGGCCGGAACCGGCCGACCACGTCCTCGTCCAGATGCACGTCACCCACGGCGGCGATCCGGATCACCATGGCACCTCCTCAGGGCAGTTGCTCGATCTCCGTGGGCGCCTGCGCGCGGATCACCCCGATGTCGCTGGTGATCGGCACGTCCGGGAAGCGCTCGGCCACCCGGCGCAGGATCTCCTCCCGCCGGTGCGGGCTCTCCACCTCGCCGTACAGCACGAGGCCGCGTTCCCGGCGGACCACGGTGATCCCCTGCTCGGCCACGTCCGGGTCCTCGGTGAGCAGCCGGTGTATCTCCGCCTCGACGTACTCGTCGGGCGGCCCGGTGGCGACGTCGCGGTGCTCGGTCACGGTGTCCCCTCTCCCTGTGGGGTGCCGGAGTACGGCACCACGTCCAGCCGGTCCAGCAGCACCAGGAACGCCTCCGCGTACGGCGAGTGCTGCGTCTCCTTGCGTACCCGTTCCCAGTCGATCTGCTCCCGCAGGGAACGGGCGAGTGGCAGGCCCCGGGCGAAGTCGCAGTAGTGCTGCGAGAAGCTGAGCAGCTTGTGCACCATCAACTGGGTGGCCGAGAGCACCGGCATGTGGATCGCGTCTACCGGCCGGACCATCGTGTCGGCGAACGTCTCCTCGGTCACCGGCGTCTCGATGGGCCGATGGATGAGGTCGACCATCCGCCCGTCGTCGAAGACCTTGACCAGCCAGTCCTCGGGCGGGCGCTCGGCCGTGAAACCCGCCGCGACCAGGGCCTCCAGGGCGCGTTCCACGTCGACCTCCCGGATGAGGAAGTCGACGTCGTGCTCGCTGGAGTGGCCGCCGTGGGCGTACACGGCGAAGCTGCCGCCGAGCGCGAAGGGAATCTCTTCCTGCTTGAGCACGGCGGCGACCTTCTTCAGCGTGTGCACCAGGCTCTCGTCCCCGCGCTCGGCCATTGGCGTCTCCCGTCGATGGTGGTAGGCGGGCTGATCCAACTCCGGTACCCGGCATCCCGGGGGGCCACACCTGGCAGGAGGCGCGGGTGGGGCCAACCGGGAGCAGACGGTACAAATCTCCGGCAACGCGAGCGCGGATCGGATAGCCTGTGCAGGGTGTCCAGATCACCGGAGGCACGGCGCGGGAGGGCCCGATTGCGCGCCGTCGCCCTGATCGGCATCGACGGCTCGGGCAAGACCACCCAGGCGTACCGGCTCGCCGACGCGCTCACCGCGGCGGGGCACCCCGCCACCTATCACCGCAACGCGGGCGGGCGCCGCTGGCTCGGCCGTGTCGCGCACCGCCTCGGCCGGCCGGACGCCCAGCGTCTCGTCGGGCGCGGCGGCATGCTCGCCGTGGAGTCCGTGCTGCGCTGGCTCGCCATCGCCGCCGCCCTGCTCGGCTGCCTCGCCACGGGCCGGATCGCGGTCATGGACCGCTACTCCGCCTGCCAGTACGCGAGCATCCGCGCCCACGGAGGCCAGCGCTGGGAGCGGCTCGCCCGGGTGGGCTACCGGGTCTTCCCGCGGCCGCAGGTGACCTTCCTGCTGACCGTCGACCCGGCTGAGGCATACCGGCGGATCGAACAGCGCGGCACCGACCACGAGAGCATGCGGTACCTGACCGCGGCGGACGCCGCGTACCGGGCGTTGCCGGAGCACCCGACCTTCGTGGTGGTCGACGCCGGGCGCCCGCCGGAGGAGGTGTCCCGGCAGATCAGGGGTCACCTCGCCGGCTGGCTCGACGCCGCCGACGGGCGCGACGGCCCGTCCCACGCGGTGGCCGGCCCCGCCGTCGTGGCCGCGCCGGCCGTGGCGCCGGTCGCGGCGGGCCGCCTGACCGTCTGACCCCGGCGTGACCGGCCGGCTGGTCGCGGGCGACCGGGCCGGTCAGGCGCGGCCGTAGACCGGGATGCTCGCGCCGCTGGTCGGCGCCGACTCGTCGGAGGCGAGGAAGCGGACCACCGGCGCGATCTCGGCCGGCGTGGCCCAACGCGAGTGGTCGGCGGTGGGCTGGGCCGCGCGGTTCGCCGGGGTGTCGATGACGCTCGGCAGCACCGTGTTACAGCGCACCCCGGCCGCCCGGTACTCCACCGCCACCGCGTTCGCGAAGGCGAGCACGGCTGCCTTGGCGGTCACGTAGCCGGCGGCGCCGGGGAAGGGGGCGACAGCCGCACGGGAGGACACGCAGACCACCGCGCCACCGCCGGCCGCGACCAGGCGCGGCAGCGCCGCCCGGGTCACCAGCCAGGTCGGTCGCAGGTTCACCGTCAGCATCCGGTCGAACTCCTCGACCGGGGTCTCGTGCACCAGCCCGCCGCCGGCGTACCCGCCGACGAGGTTGACCACCGCCCGCAGCGGTGCCGCGGGATCGTCGGCGGCCGCAGCGACCGCCCGCTCCGCGCCGGCCGGGTCGGTGAGGTCCGCGACCAGCCGGACCGGAGCGCCCGCCGCCGGCTCCGTCGCCGGCGGTCGTTCCCGCCCGGGTACGACCACCCGCCACCCCGCGTCGAGGAAGGCGGCCGTGACCGCCCCGCCCAGTCCGCCCGTTCCCCCGGTGACCAGCACACTGCGATTCGCCATGCGCCACACGCTAGTGCTGGCCCGGCCCCGGCGCCGCCCGTCGCGAGGTCGTTCCGGAGGCGTGGGGCGGTCCGGGGCGCCGCCGCGATGACGGGGCGTCGCGGAAGGCGGAAAGGTGGCATGGTCGTTCGGAAGACGGTGGTCGACGGCGGCCGACGGGCAGGGGCCGGACCGCCCTCCCGGGGGAGGCGACGGCGTCGGGGGAGTGGCACCCTGAGCAGATCCGACGGTCCCGGCGGGCGGTGTTTTCCCCAACACGTGGAGTCATGGTTGACGCTCACGCCTCATGAAAGTAAGTTTCATCCGTGGCGAAGAGTCCGAAGATTTCTGCGAGTCACGAGCCGGGTGGACTGATCGTCCACATCAGCGGCCTGCTCCCGTCGTTGTCGCCGGCCGAGCAGCGGGTCGCCCGGCTGGTCGTCGCCGACCCGGCCGACGCCGCGCGTCGGACCATCACCGACCTCGCCACCGCAGCCGAGACATCCGAGGCGACCGTCATCCGGTTCTGCCGGTCGGTCGGCATGGACGGCTACCCACAGCTGCGGATCCGGCTCGCCGCCGAGGCCGCCCGCCGGGTCGAGCCGCCGGACGCCCGGGTCGTCGGCGGTGACATCCCGCCCGGCGCCGACCTCGCCCAGATCATCGCCACCATCGCGTTCAACGACGCGCGCGCCGTCGAGGAGACGGCCGAGCAGCTCGACCCGGCGATCTGCGAGCAGGTCGTCGAGGCCATCGCGGGCGCGGGCCGGATCGACGTCTACGGCGCCGGCGCCAGCGGCTTCGTCGCCTCGGACTTCCAGCAGAAGCTGCACCGGATCGGCCGCACCGCCTTCTACTTCCCGGACGTGCACACCGCGCTGACGTCGGCCGCGCTGCTCGGCCGGGGCGACGTCGCGGTCGGCATCTCGCACACCGGCACCACCTCCGACGTGGTCGAGGTGCTGGAGCAGGCCCGGGCCCGGGGCGCCGCCACGGTGGCGCTGACCAACTTCCCCCGCTCGCCGATCACCGAGGTCGCCGACTTCGTGCTCACCACGGCGGCCCGCGAGACCACCTACCGTTCCGGCGCGATGGCGAGCCGGCTCGCCCAGCTCACCGTCGTCGACTGCCTCTTCGTCGGGGTGGCGGCGCGCAACCGGTCGCGGGCCCGCAAGGCCCTCGAGGCGACCGCCGAGGCGGTCCAGTCGCACCGGGTCGGCTCGGGACGGAGGCGGGCATGACGGCCGGCGCGGTGGAACCGCAGGACGTGACCACCCCGGTGGCGGCCCGCCCGGTGATCCGGGTCGGCGCGCCGACGGAGCGGCGCAATCCGCACAGCGTCGACCTCGACCTGATGTCGACGCGGGACGTGCTCTCCGTGATCAACGAGGCGGACCGGCGGGTGCCCGGCGCGGTCGCGGACGTCCTGGACGAGATCGCCGCGACGGTGGACCTGGCGGTGGCCGCGCTGCGCGGCGGGCACCGGGTGCACTACTTCGGCGCCGGCACCTCCGGCCGGCTCGGCGTGATCGACGCCGCCGAGCTCGCCCCCACCTTCAACTCGCCCCGGCACTGGTTCTGCGCGCACATCGCGGGCGGGCCGGAGGCCATGTGGCGGGCGGTCGAGGACGCCGAGGACGACGACCGGGGCGGGGCGGCCGAGGCCGCCGACTGCGTACGCGCCGGCGACCTCGTGGTCGGACTCGCCGCGAGCGGGCGCACGCCGTACGTCCTGGGGGCGCTCGCCGCGTCCCGGGCCAAGGGCGCCTCGACCGTGCTGCTCTGTGCCAACCCGGAGGCGGAGGCCGCCCGGTCGGTGGACGTCTTCATCGGCGTGGACACCGGACCCGAGGTCGTCACCGGGTCGACCCGGATGAAGGCGGGCACCGCGCAGAAGCTGGTGCTCAACACCTTCTCCACGGCGGTCATGGTGCGGCTCGGTCGGGTCTACTCGAACCTGATGATCGACATGGTGGCCACCAACGCCAAGCTCCGCGGCCGGATGATCTCGATCCTGATGGAGGCCACCGGCTGCTCCGAGGAGATCTGCCGGCGGGCCCTCGGCGAGGCCGACGGCGACATGAAGACCGCGCTGGTCTCGCTCGTCTCCGGGGCCGAGGTGTCGGCCGCGCGGGCCGCCCTTGCCCGCTCCGCCGACCAGGTCCGCGGCGCCCTGGCCCTGCTGGTCTCCTGACCGCGGCGCCCGCCGTCACCCTTCGGCCCACCCACGCCTTCATCCCGCCCCCGCGTCACCCCTGACCTCACCCGGCCGCCCGTATCAAGCCCGTTGCCCGAGTCACCCCGCACCTCGCCCGCCGCCACGTCGCAGCGCCTCGCGTCGCCGTGTGGCCCCTCGCGCCGGTCGGCGTGGCGCTGCTGGACCCCGCCCCCGGCAACGCCGCACCGCCTCCCGTTCGCCCCTTCCTGCGAGCTGCGTCACGTGCCGGGCATAGATCTGGGGCGCGGATTGTTCATCGGGGGGTGGGGTATTACCACGGGCGTGGATGAACCGACCGGCCCACGGGCGCGTGTCTGGCTAGTGACCAGGATCGCAGCGCTGCGGTGAGCCGGGTCGCTGTGCCACCGGGGTGGGCGATGTTGCCATAGACCGGGGAAACGGCGACGCGTCGACCCGCCGACCCCGCGTGGTGCCCATCGGAGCGTCGCCACACGGGGTGCTGACAGCAAACGTGGATCGTGCTCTCAGCGGATTATCAGGCATTCGTGACACTTTCGACTCACGACAAGGAATCCCCGACGCGTCTCATCTGTTGTGTAGGTGTCAGCACCGGTGGGCACAGCGGAAGTTACGGGGGAGGGCTGATGGACGTGGGGATGGCAAGGAACCGGGCAACCGGCGCGAGCGAGGGGACCGTGGGCAACGTGGACAAGAACATCGGCATGCGAACCGACGAGGTTGCCGAGGAGCGCGACCTGGTCGGCGTCTACCTTCACGAGATCTCCCGGACGCCACTGCTGGACGCCGCCAAGGAGGTCGACCTCTCCAAGGCCATCGAGGCCGGCCTCTACGCCGAGCACCTGCTCGGCGAGGACCGCGTCCCCGCCGGTGCCGACCGGGAAGACCTGGAGCGGCTGGTCGCCGAGGGTGAGCGGGCCAAGGACCTGTTCATCCGGGCCAACCTGCGGCTGGTCGTGTCGATCGCCCGCCGCTACGTCCGCTCGGGCATGCCCATGCTGGACCTGATTCAGGAGGGCAACACCGGCCTGGTGCGGGCGGTCGAGAAGTTCGACTACGAGCGCGGCTACAAGTTCTCCACCTACGCGACCTGGTGGATCCGTCAGGCCATCAGCCGGGCGATCGCCCAGCAGGAGCGCACGGTGCGCCTGCCGGTGCACCTGGTCGAGGACGTCAACCGGATGCGCAACGTGGCCCGGCAGCTCACCCGCGAGCTGGGCAGCGACCCGGAGCCGGAGCAGATCGCGGCGGCCCTCGGGGTCACCGTCGAGCGGGTCAACGAGCTGGTCCGCTGGTCGCAGGACACGGTGTCGCTGGACACCCCGGTCGGCGACGACGGCGACACCAACCTCGGCGACCTGGTGGCCGACAGCGACGCCCCGTCGCCGGAGGAGATCGTCCTCACCGGCCTGGAGCGGCAGCGGATCGAGGGCCTGCTCAACCACCTCGACGACCGGTCGGCCGGCATCATGCGGGCCCGCTACGGGCTGGAGGACGGGCGTGAGCACTCCCTCACCGAGGTGGCCTCGCGGTTCTCGCTCTCCCGGGAGCGGATCCGGCAGCTGGAGATCCAGGCGCTCGGCCGGCTCCGCGAGCTGGCCCGCGCGGAGGGGCTGCAGGCAGCCTGAGCTGGTAGGAATGACGGCGAACGGCCGGCGTCCGATAGGGGGACGCCGGCCGTTCGCCGTCTGCGGGTACTGGCGCGGTGCGGTCAGCGCACCCGGCCGTAGCCCTGGATGGGCATCAGGTTCATGCCCCGCTTGAGCACGTTGCGCCCCGCGCTCGGCGCGTCGATCACCTGGCCGCCGCCCACGTACAGCGCGACGTGCCCGAGCCCGCGGTAGAAGACCAGGTCACCGGGGCGCAGCTCGCCCTTGCTGATGTGGGCGACCGCGCCCCACTGCATGCGGGCGTTGTGCGGCAGCGACTTCCCGGCCGCCCGCCAGGCCGCCGAGGTCAGGCCCGAGCAGTCGTAGCCGTTCGGTCCGTCGGCGCCCCAGACGTACGGCTTGCCGAGCGCGCCGTAGGCGTACCGGACGGCGACACCGGCCCGGCCGGAGACCGCGGGAGCGTCGTCCGCGCTGCCGGGCCGAGCAGCCGGCTTCTCGGTGGCCCGGCCGTACGCCTGGCGGCGCAGCTCGTAGAGCTGGGCCAGGTCGCGCTCGATCCGCTTCTTCGCGGCGGTCAGCTCGCGCGCCTGGGCGGCCTGCCGGCCGAGCGTGACGTCCAGCCGGGTCTTCTCGGCGAGCAGGCGGCGCTGGTCGTTGGTGAAGGTGGCGATGGTCTCCTGCCGCTGCCGGGTGAGCCGGTCGATCATGTGCAGCCGGTCCAGCAGGGTGTCGGAGCCGCCGGGACGCAGCAGCGCCTCGGTGGTGGACAGGTGGCTGCCGGTCTTGTACGCGGTCACCGCCAGCTCGCCGACGTCCGCCCGGCTCCGCTCGGCCTGCTGCTCCAGCGGCCCGATCCGGCCCTGCACCCGGGTCACGGCGGCCTGGTTAGCCTTCATCTCCTCGCGGAGCTTGTTGTACGCCTCGACGACGTGCTCCAGCTCGGTGGAGGACTTCTCGATCCGCCGGGTCAGCTCGGCGGGGGAGGGTTCGGCCCGGGCCGGCACCGCGGGCGCGACCAGTGTGGCCGTCACCGCGGCGACCACCAGGGCGCGCAGCGTGTTCCTGAGGGACGACAAGAGCGGAAGGCTCCTCTCCCAGCACGCCGCCGCGGGCTGCTGAGGCCCCCGGCGACACCGGGCCGGTGCAGTCCTGGTGGACGGCGGTCGACCGGCCGGCCCGGACAACGTAACCCGGGGCAGGAGTCGCCCGCAGTTGAAGCCGGGGCGAATGTTGGCAAAGTGGCGGGGGTGTCGGTCGCGCCGGTGGGCGTACGTGCCGGCGATCGTGCGCTGTAGCCGGACGGTGACGCTGATTGTCGTCGATCGGGTGGTACGCGGCTTTCGTCGTTCTGGGCGTATGCCGGCGGAGCCTGGGGCGCTATGACCGACAAGACGGACATGGGGGCCGCTACCCGACGGCCTCGCCGCCGGCCGCCCGCCGGGGTGGGTGAAAAGCGCCGTATCGGCTGGCACGTGCGCCACACAATGAACCGCGGAGCCGGGAATCCCGTCGACCGGCATTGATGCGATCCGTCGGCGGGAGCCGACCCCGGCACACAGCCGCGGGAGGTAACGCAGTGAATCCTCAAGGCGCCACGACACGACAGACGCGGTCACCGGGGGCGACCGGCGGCCGGAACACCCTGCTCTATGCCCGACCCGGGATCATCGTGACGGTCGACCGGTTCACCGTCGGACGCAACAGTTGGCGGGTGACGGAACTGACCCACCTGGAGACCAGCCGCGGGCCGCACGACCGCGTCGCCGTCCGCGCCGTGGCGGTCACGGGCGCGATGCTCGGCGGCGTCGGGCTCCTGCTCGGCTTCACCGGCGGGCTGCAACGGCTCACCGCCGGGGCGTACCTCATCCTGGGCGCCGTCTTCCTGCTGCCGGTGCTGGTCGCGGTGGTGGGGGACCGGTGGCGACCGCCGGCGTACGAGCTGTGGGGCCGGCGGCGCGGCGAGCAGGTGCTGCTGTTCAGCAGCGACAACGAACGCCAGTTCGGCCAGGTCACCCGGGCCCTGCGCCGGGCCCGGGAGATGAACCGGTACGGCGGCTGGGAGGATCCGCTCGCCTCCGTGGACCCGTGGCGGCCCCGCCGGTAGCTCGGCTCAGCCGGCCACCGGCTCCGGGGTGCGCTCGGCCCGGTCGGCGGTCACCCAGTTGCTGACCCGGCGCTCGGCGTAGAACGAGACGAACGGCACCGTGCCGGCCAGCATGACCAGGACCATCCGCTTCAGCGGCCAGCCGGCCCGGCGGGACAGGTCGAAGGCGGCCACCAGGTAGAGCATGTAGAGGAAGCCGTGCGCCTGGCCCACGGTCTCCACCAGGATCGGGTTGTCGAAGCCGTACTTCATCGGCATGCCGATGACGACCAGCAGGATCAGCGCCACGCCGACGATCCAGGCGATCACGCGGTACCGGGTCAGGGCTGCGCCCACCTTCGTCCGTCCTTCCGCGCCCGGCCTCAGCCGGGGTAGTCACCGGGCTTGGCGCCCGGGTTGTCGGTCAACCATTTCAGGTATCGGTTGTAGGCGGTGAGGTCCGCGTCCTCGCCGTGGACGGCCGCCGCGGGCACGCGGGCGACCCGCACGGGGCGGCGTACGACCGGACGCGCCGGGGCGTCGGCCGGCCGCGACCCGGCGGCGGCCGACGGCTCGGCGGCCGGGGCCTGCGGGCCGCGCAGCGTGTGCCGGACCTCACGCCACCACACGAACACCACGAAGCCGGCGAAGATCGGCCACTCGACCGCGTAGCCCCAGCTGATCGCGTTGCCGCCAGCGGCCCGGCTGACCTGCCACCAGCCCAGCCCCAGGAACCCGACGACCAGCACGACCATGGCCACGTGGCGTGCGATCCACGCCGGGGTCCAGAGCCGCTTCATGGCATCGAGAGTACCGGGGCGGCCCGCGGTCTCCGACGCGGTGTCGTAGTGCGGGGGATGGTTTGGTGTCACCCGGTGTGGGCATCCGTTTAGACGCCAGCCCAAAACGACCAGGGGGGCGATGATGACCGGATCGATACGGCAGGACGAGTACGGGAGCCCGGAGCAGCGGATGCCCGCGTGGGACGGCGACCACGTCCACGACGTGGCCTCCGGCGAGGCGGACGTCGACGGCGAGCTGCTCGGCGTCGACCCGGCCGAGCTGGGAGACGAGGACCTGATCCGCGAGATGCACAGCCTGCACCGCACCCGGCTGGACACCTTGCGGCACGCGGCCGACTCCGCGCTCGCCAACCACCTGCGGCGCACGGCCGAACTGGAGACCGAGTACCTCGCCCGGCACCCCGGGCGGGAGGTGGACCCCAGCCGCCTGCGGGACGCGTGATGGCGCACGCCGAGCGCGGGATGTCCGCGCCCCCGGAGGTGGTGTTCAACACCGCTACCGACCCCGACCGGGCGTCGGCCTGGCTGCCCGACCCGCTGCGCGGCGACGGCAGCCCGGCGGAGGAGGTCAGCGTGGAGGAGCTGCGGGCCCGGTGGAGCGCCGCCGGGGACTGGTGCGCCGAGATCCGGGTGGACCCGGCCCTGGCGGGCGGCGCCCGGACGCGGCTCGACCTGACCGGCGGGCCGGACGCCGACCGGCTGGCCGAGGAGGCGCTGGACAGCCTCGCCCGTGAGGTGGCCGACAACCTGCAGGCCGGCTGAGCCGGGCCGGCCGACCCGAGGAAACCGAGGGAGACCGGGGTGACCAACGTGGAGGAGAAGGTGGCGCGGTTACGCCGGGCGTACGCGCCGCACGAGCACCGGCCGCTCGGCGGCTACCTGGCGGCGATGGGCACTTACGCCGCGGTGACCGGGACGCTCGCCGGGCTGGTGAAGGCGGCCGGCCGGCACGTGCCGGAGCGTCCCGCCACGGCCGACGTGGTGCTGCTCAGCATCGCGACGCACAAACTCAGCCGGCTGCTGGCCAAGGACGCGGTAACGAGCCCGCTGCGGGCGCCGTTCACCCGCTACGACCGGCCCATCGGCAGCGGCGAGGTGATGGAGCAGGTCCGCGACCAGGGCAGCAGCGCCCGCCATGCCATAGGGGAGCTGCTGAGCTGCCCGTTCTGTCTCGCCGTCTGGGTCGCCACCGGGCTCACCGGCGGGCTCGTGCTCTCGCCCCGGCTGACCCGGCTGGTCGCGACCGCGCTGACCGCCGTGGCCGCCTCGGACTTCCTCCAGATGGCGTACGCGACGGCGCAGCGGGCCGCCGAGGGCCCCGGGCACGACGACGACTGAGCACGCGAGGAGGCGGAGACGTCCCGAAGGGGGCCGGCGGTGTGCCGGCCCCCTTCGCGACGTCCCGCCCATCCGTCGGGTCTGCTGGTGCCCGGTCACGTCGGGGTCGTGCCGTGGTCCTCACCGGCCCAGCCCCGGGACGCCTCCGGCTCCCGCTCGTCCTCGTCCGCGCCGGTGATGACCTCACGGTCGACGGCGGTCCTGTCGTGCTCGTTGGCGAAGTCGGGTTCCGGCAGGGTGTCCGTGCCCTCGGGGGGTTGACCGAGCGCCGGCAGCTTCTTGTGCTGCTCCTCGTGGTGGGACATCTCGCTCTCCTCACTCCTCGTCGGCCGCCCGTGCCGGGAGGCTGCCCGCCCGCCGTGACGCCACGAGCCGTACGGGCCGCCCGGGTCGTCAGGTGACCGATCCGCCGAGCAGGTCGGCCGCCTCGTCGACCGCGTACTCGCCCTCGGGCAGCGCGGCGATCCGGGTGAGGAGCTGCGCGGGAAGCTCCGCGGAGACGGCGCGGCGGTAGATGTCCGCCTGGCTGATCCGTTCCTGGCCGCGGTAGAGGTCCTCGAGCAGGTCGTCGAGGCGCCGGATGTCCGGCTCCTCGGCCGCCTCGGTCACGGGCGCCTCGGTCACGGGCGCCTCGGTCACGGGTGCGTCGTCGGTCACGTCGGCTCAGCTACCCGCGACCGAATCGGTCAAACGTCACCACGCCGGCCCCCGCGCGCCCCGAGCACGGCACGTCGGAGCAACCGGTGGCGCCTCGGTCCCGGACGAGTGCCCGGCGTGGGGCGCGGGAGGTGTGACGGCGGCCATGGTCGGGGCCGGAACACCGGAGGCGGGGGGCCGGTTGAGTGAGGTGTCGGTGTGTCCAGTGTCCCCGGGCCTCACCCATATAGCCCTCGCGGAGTTCCGTCCGGCTGGAGCCGCGTCGCGCCACTCGCCGAGAGGCGACCTGCACACCGACGCCAGCGCCGCCCCCGAGCCCACAAGGCCCGGGGGCGGCGCTGTCCTTTCTCCGTCTCCCCGGCGTCGACCACGGGATCGGCGGCGAGGTGGATCTCCTCGACCGCCGCCGACCTCATGATCAACGTCGGGTGGGTGGGTCAGGCGGGAGTGGGGGCGGGGGTGCGGCGGCGGGTGCGGACGGCGGTGGCCAGGTGGGTCAGGACCTCCTCCGTCGTCTCCCAGCCGATGCACGCGTCGGTGACCGACTGGCCGTAGGTCAGCTCGCGGGTCGGGTCGAGGTCCTGGCGGCCGGGGAGCAGGAAGCTCTCCAGCATGATCCCGACGATGCCGCGCTGCCCGGCGGCGAGCTGGGCGGCCACGTCGGCCGCCACCCTGGGCTGGTTGCGGTGGTCCTTGCCGCTGTTGGCGTGGCTCGCGTCGACGACCAGGCGCTCGGGCAGCCCGGCCGCCCGCAGCAGCTCCAGCGCGCCGGCGACCGACTCGGCGTCGTAGTTGGGCCGGCCGCCCCCGCCGCGCAGCACGAGGTGTCCGTCGGCGTTGCCCCGGGTGTGCAGGATCGCCGGGGTGCCGGAGACGTCGATGCCGGGGAAGACGTGCGGCACGCCGGCGGCGCGGATCGCGTCCACGGCCGTGCCGATGCTGCCGTCGGGGCGGTTCTTCATGCCGATCGGCATCGACAGGCCGGAGGCGAGCTGCCGGTGCACCTGGCTCTCCACCGTCCGTGCGCCGATCGCGCCCCACGCCACCGTGTCCGCGATGTACTGCGGGGTGATCGGGTCGAGGAACTCGCAGCCCACCGGCAGGCCGAGGCGCAGCACGTCGAGCAGGAGCGCCCGGGCCGTACGCAGGCCGGTGTTGACGTCACCGGAGCCGTCCAGCCCCGGGTCGTTGATCAGGCCCTTCCAGCCGACCGTCGAGCGCGGCTTCTCGAAGTAGACCCGCATCACCACCAGCAGGTCGTCGGAGACCCGGTCGGCGGCGACGCGCAGCCGGCGGGCGTAGTCGAGCGCGGCGGCCGGGTCGTGCACCGAGCACGGGCCGACCACCACCAGCAGGCGGTCGTCGGCGCGGTCCAGCACCCGGCCGACGGCGCGCCTCCCGGCCAGCACGGCCGAGGCGAGCGTGTCGTCCAGGGGCAGCTCGTGGTGCAGCAGGGCCGGGGTGGTCAGCGGCACGACACGGTCGATCCGCTGATCGCTGACCCGATCGGTCTCCGGGGTCGTCACGGTGGGCATCCTTCCGCCGACCGTGCCCCGGGGCCGGTGCCCGGGTACGAGCCGGCTGCTCGTACGCAAAAGGGCAGGAACGAAAGCTCCTGCCCGGCCGGCTCGATGGCGGTGACGTCAGATCATGGTGAAGTCACCGGCGTGCGAGCCGGCTGCCTAAACCATCGATACGAACGCGTCACGCCGCCCAGCGTACCCGACGGCCCGGGAAGGTCCCGGCCCAGTCCGGCGCCAGCCCGTACGGGCCGCTCGGTGCCGCCGACGCCCGGGGCATCCAGCTTCCCGCCGGCTTCACCAGCCGGGTCGTCGCGCGCTCCCGGCAGGCGGTGGCCGGCACGGCGTACACCTGGCACGACGCGCCCGACGGCGGCGCGTGCTTCGCCGCCGGCACGGGCTGGATCTACGTCTCGAACTCCGAGATCTCCACCACCGGCGGGGCCTCCGCGGTGCGCTTCGACGCCGACGGCAGCATCGCCTCCGCGTACCGAATCCTGTCGAACACCAACCGCAACTGCGCGGGCGGCGCGACCCCGTGGGGGACCTGGCTCTCCGGGGAGGAGGTCAGTCGGGGGTACGTCTACGAGACGTATCCGCAGGGCGGCCGGGCCGGAGTGCGGCGGGCGGCGATAGCCGGTTCACCCACGAGGCCGCCGCCTGTGACCCGGACCGCCGGGTCGTCTACCGCACCGAGGACGAGACGAGCGGCTGCTTCTACCGGTTCCGGCCGACCACCTGGGGCGATCTCTCCGCCGGCACGCTGGAGGTGCTGGTCGCCGGCACGGGCACCAGCGGCCCGGTGAGCTGGGCGCCTGAGCGCGGCCCGTTCCGCTTTCGAGCGCGGCCCGCCCGCCGCCGCGCCACGGCACCCGGCCGGCGGTGACCCCGCGACGGGGGGAGGTCACCGCCGGTTGGGCGCGATCATGCGGGCGTGCCCGTCCACCCGGCGGGGTATGTGGGCGGGCATGAGTGACGAGCAGAGCGACCAGGAACGGGTCGAGTCCCGCGCGCACCTGCTGCCCGAGGAGGCGGCCGTCGGCAGCGAGGACCCGCAGGCACAGGCCGAGGTCATCCTCGATGAGTCGGACATCCGGGAGGAAGACCGCAACGCCGCGCCGGACACCGTGCTGGAGCGGCGTACCTCCGATCAGACGATGACCCCCGTCGAGCCCCCCGACTGAGGCACGGCGCCGCGCGCCCGTTGCGAGGCCGGGTAGGTGTGCTCCCGGAGCCAGGCGACGGGGCCGGCCGCCCGCAGCCCCGGCGGCAGGCTGCCGACCGGGTCGAACGCCCTGGCCGAGCTGGTCGAGCTGGGCGAGGTTGAGGCCAAGGACGGGCCAGCGCGGCGTCCTCCCCGGCGCCGAGCTGCTCGCCGAGGGTGACCTGCCCGAACGGCCGCCACGGCCCGACTGCGGACGCGACCGCCAGCACCAGGCGCGGCGCGTCCGTCCGGGCCGCGGCGGCCACCTCGGCCAGACTGCGACCCAGATCGGGCGACTCCGGGTCGGCCAGCTCGGCCAGGAGGAGCCGGCGCCGGCCCGCCCGGAACGACATGATCGTGCTGTACGTCCCCGCGAAGCGCTGCGGCAGCGGCAGGCGCCGCAGCACCGGCGCTGCCCCGCTGGAGCTGACCAGCAGGTCGAACGGCTGCCCGGCGTCCCGGTGCAGCCGCACGGCCAGCCCCAGCACGTCCGGCCACCTGGCCGGCGTGGGCACCCCCTTGGAGAGGCGGACGGTCGCCCGGAAGCGCCCCGGGTCGTCCAGCAGCGGCACCCCGGTCGGCGGTCCCGGCGTACCCCAGACGGTCACCTCGCCGGCGAAGGAACGGCCCGCCGGGTGCAGCAGGCGGCCCCGGCGGAGCCGGGTCAGGGCGGCGGTCACGCGGTCGACCGCGACGGCGGCGCGGTCGGTCACGGTGGCGGCAGGTGGCATCCTCCCCCGGTACCCGGCCGCCGACGGTCGATACCTCGCCCTAGGCGGCGTATCCCCTTCCGGTCCGCCCGATCGGATAGCGTCGTGCCATGCCCGACAGCGGTTACCCCTGGCCCATCGAGACGACCCGACTGGACAACGGCCTGCGCGTGGTGGTGAGCGAGGACCGCACCGCCCCCGCGGTCGCCGTGAACCTCTGGTACGACGTCGGCTCCCGCCACGAGCCCGCGGGGCAGACGGGCTTCGCCCACCTCTTCGAGCACCTGATGTTCGAGGGCTCGGTCAACGTGGCGAAGACCGAGCACATGAAGCTGGTGCAGGGCTCGGGCGGCTCCCTCAACGCCACCACCAACCCGGACCGCACCAACTACTTCGAGACCGTCCCGGCCGAGCACCTCGAACTGGCGCTCTGGCTGGAGGCGGACCGGATGGGCGGCCTGGTCCCGGCGCTGACCCAGGAGACGCTGGACAACCAGCGTGACGTGGTGAAGAACGAGCGGCGGCAGCGCTACGAGAACGTCCCGTACGGCGACGCCTGGCTGCGGCTGCTGCCGCTGCTCTACCCGCCCGGGCACCCGTACCACCACGCCACGATCGGGTCGATGGCCGACCTGAACGCCGCCGACCTGGCCACCTTCCAGGCGTTCCACCGGACGTACTACGCGCCCAACAACGCCGTGCTGACCGTGGCGGGCGACGCCCCGGCCGCCGAGGTCTTCGCGCTGGCCGACAAGTACTTCGGCGCGATCCCGCCCCGCGAGGACATCCCGTCCGCGCCCGACGGCCGGACGGTCCCGGCCACCGGGCGGCCCGCCGTGGAGACGGTCACCGGCGACGTCCCGGCGCCCCGCGTCTACGTCGCGCACCGCACCCACCCCTTCGGCAGCCCCGGCTACGACGTGGTGACCGTGCTCGCCACGGTGCTGGGCAGCGGTCGCGGCAGCCGGCTCTACCAGCGCCTCGCCGACGGGGAGCGGATCGCCCAGCCGGACCTCGTCGGCGCGTACGGGGTGGACCTGGCGCACGCCCCCGCGCCGATGATCGCCACCGCCACGGCCCGCCCCGGGGTGAGCGGCGAGCGGCTGGCCGCCGGGCTGGCCGAGGTGGTCGACGAGCTGGCCACCGTGCCGGTCACCGCCGCCGAGCTGGACCGGGCCAAGTCCCTGCTCAGCACCATGTGGTGGCGGCAGATGTCCACGGTGGAGGGCCGGGCGGACACGCTCGGGCGCTACACCACCCAGTTCGGCGACCCGGCGAAGGCCGCGGAGCGGCTGCCGGCCTGGCTCGCGGTGACCGCCGAGCAGATCGCCGAGGCCGCTGCCGAGGTGCTCGCCGCCGACGACCGGGTGACCCTGACCTACCTGCCCGAGGAGAAGCCCTGATGACGCTGATCACCGACCGACCCGGGCCGGGCGTCGCCCGCCCCTACCGGTTCCCGCAGGTGGTCCGCCGCACGGTGGCCGGCGGCCAGGTCGTCGCCGCGCACCTGCCCGGGCAGAACCTGGCCGTGGCGCTGCTGCTGCTCGACGCGGGCGCCGGGCGCGAGCCGACCGGCAAGGAAGGGCTCGGCGGGGTGCTCGCCAAGGCCCTGGAGGAGGGGACCGCGCAGCGCGACGCGACCGCGTACGCCCTGGCGATCGAGGCGCTCGGCACCGAGCTGGTGACCGGGCTGGACTGGGACTCCTTCCAGGTCAGCGTGCAGGTGCCGGTGGAGCGGCTGAGCGCCGCCGTGGAGCTGCTCGCCGAGGCGGTCCGCACCCCGAAGCTGGACCCGGAGGACGTCCGGCGCGTCCGCGACGACGAGGCGACCGCGCTGCGGATGGACTGGGCCAACCCCGGCCCCCGCGCCGACGCGGCGCTGCGCGCGGACCTGTTCGGCGCCCAGAACCGCTGGGGCCGCCCCATGTACGGCGACCCGGACTCGGTCGCCGGGCTGGACGTCGAGGACGTCACCGTCTTCCACTCCGAGTGGTTCATCCGCCCCGGCACCCTGGTCGTCGCCGGCGACCTGGACCGGCTCGACCTGGACGCGCTGGGCGCGGCGGCGTTCGCCGGCACCGGCGGCGGTCCGGTCGACCGGGGCGGCCCGATCGAGGTGCCGACCCGCCCCGGCCGGCGGATCATCCTGGTGGACCGCCCCGGCTCGGTGCAGTCCACGCTGCGGCTGGGCCACCCGTCGCCGCACCGCGCCCACCCCGACCACGTGCCGATGGCCCTCGCCGGCACGGTGCTCGGCGGGGCGTTCACCTCCCGGCTCAACCACCTGATCCGCGAGGTGCACGGCTACACGTACGGCATCCGGGGCGACTTCGCCTCGTCCCGGCGGTTCGGCCGGTTCGCGGTCAGCTCCGGCGTGCAGACGGCCGTCACCGCGCCGGCGCTGGTCGAGGCGGTCGGCGAGATCACCCGTACGCAGGAGACCGGGGTGACCGAGGAGGAGCTGGTGGTGGCGCGCTTCTGGCGGGCCGGGCAGCTCTCGGTCGAGCTGCAGAGCCCCCGGGCGATCGCCTCCGCGCTGACCACCCTGGTCGTGCACGACCTGCCGGACGACTACCACGCCCGGCTGCGGGAGTCGCTGCTCGCCGCCGACGTGACGCAGGTCTCCGCGGCAGCCGCCACCCACCTGCGCCCGGAGGCGCTCACCCTGGTGGTGGAGGGCGACGCCGCGGTGATCCGCGACGAGCTGGTCGCCACCGGCCTGGGCGAGGTCGTCGACGCTGCCCCCTGACCGCTGCCCCGCCGCCCCGGGGGGTGGCCCGCGATGTGATGTCGGTCGCGGTCGGGGCGGGGCGGGTGCTCCGACACGGGCCGGCCGGCCGGCGGCAATGCTCCGGCGGGGCGCGGTCGGGGCCCCGGATCTTTTCGCCGCGGGCGCGATCGGGCGGTGACGTTCCGGGCGGGTGGCCGCCCCGGGCGCGCCTCGGCTGCCGCCCGCCCGGCGTGACGTCCGTCCGCGCGGTGGGAAAGCGTTCCCGACCGCGGGCCCGGGCTGGGTAGCCTCGCGGGCATGAGGATCGGCATTGTGGGGGCCACCGGCCAGGTCGGTGGCGTGATGCGGCAGGTGCTGGCGGAGCGGGAGTTCCCGGCGGAGCAGGTGCGGTTGTTCGCCTCGGCGCGGTCGGCCGGGCGCACCCTGCCCTTCCGGGGCGGCGAGGTGACGGTGGAGGACGCGGCCACCGCCGACTACTCCGGGCTCGACATCGTGCTCTTCTCGGCCGGCAAGGGCACCGCCAAGGAGTTGGCGCCCCGGGTCGCCGCGGCCGGTGCCGTCGTCATCGACAACTCCTCGGCGTTCCGGACGGACCCGGAGGTGCCGCTGGTCGTCGCCGAGGTCAACCCGCACGCCGCCGCCGTACGCCCCAAGGGGATCATCGCCAACCCCAACTGCACCACGATGGCGGCGATGCCGGTGCTGCGCCCGCTGCACGCCGAGGCGGAGCTGGTCGGCCTGGTCGTCTCGACCTACCAGGCGGTCTCCGGCACCGGCCTGGCCGGCGTGGCCGAGCTGGACGAGCAGGTCCGCAAGGTCGCCGAGCACGCCACCGGGCTCGCCTTCGACGGCGCGGCGGTGGAGTTCCCCGCCCCCCGCTCGTTCGCGCGGCCGATCGCGTTCAACGTGCTCCCGCTCGCCGGCTCGATCGTCGACGACGGCTCCTTCGAGACCGACGAGGAGCAGAAGCTGCGCAACGAGAGCCGCAAGATTCTGGAGATCCCCGGGCTGAAGGTCTCCGGCACCTGCGTCCGGGTGCCCGTCTTCACCGGCCACTCGCTCCAGATCAACGCCCGGTTCGCCCGCCCGGTCACCCCGCAGCGGGCCCGCGAGCTGCTCGACGGCGCACCCGGCGTGGCGCTGAGCGACGTGCCGACGCCGCTGCAAGCCGCCGGTCAGGACCCGACCTACGTCGGCCGGATCCGCGCCGACGAGACCGTCGAGCACGGGCTCGCCCTGTTCTGTTCCAACGACAACCTGCGCAAGGGCGCTGCGCTCAACGCGGTGCAGATCGCCGAGCTGGTCGCCGCCGAGCGCCGCTGACCGACGCGCGTGCGACGGGCCCGCCGACCTCGGCGGGCCCGTCGTGTGGGTGCCCCCGCAGGGCGTACGCCGTGGTTCGATGGGGCATCGGGACCGATCGAGCGGGAGGATGCCGTGGCGGACGACGAGACCCGGCGGGCGTTGACGGACCTGATCGCCGGTCACCGGCTCGGGGTGCTGGCCACCCTCAAGCGGGACGGCCGGCCGCAACTGTCCACCGTCATCTACGCCTTCGATCCCGCGTCGGCGGTCATCCGGGTCTCGGTGACCGACGGCCGGGCGAAGACGGCCAACCTGCGCCGGGATTCCCGGGCCAGCTTCCATGTCAGCAGCGACGACGGCTGGGCGTACGCGGTGGCGGAGGCGCGCGCCGAGCTGACGCCGGTGGCCGCCGACCCGGACGACGCGACCGTGGCGGAGCTGGTGGACCTCTACCGGACGGTGCAGGGCGAGCACCCGGACTGGGCCGACTACCGGCGGGCGATGGTCGCCGAGCGCCGTCTCGTGCTCCGGCTGCACGTCGAACGCCTCTACGGCGCCCCGCCGCACGGCTGAGCCCGCCAGGGCGGCGGCCTGGGACGACGTCGCGGACCTCCCGTTCGTCGTCGGCCGTCCGGCGGGGGCCGGGCCGGGTGCACCGCGTGCCTCCTCGGATCGTGTTCGCGTTACCCGCCTCTGCCGGCGGGTAGACGGCCTGTGCCGACACCGAGAGGGGAGCACCATGACAACGGTCGGAGAGTTCATGACGACCCGGTTGGTGACGATGGACGGCAACGACACGCTGACCGCCGCGGCGCAGGAGATGCGTGACAGCGCCATCGGCGACGTGGTGGTGACCGACGGCGACGATGTCATCGGCATCGTGACGGACCGGGACATCACGGTCCGGGGCGTGGCGGAGAACATGGACCCGAACACGACTCCGCTCAACCGGATCACCTCCAAGGACGTGATCACGGTGAGCCAGTACGACGACGCGGTGGCCGCCGCCGACCTGATGCGGACCTACGCCGTGCGCCGGTTGCCGGTCATCGACGACGGGCGGCTGGTCGGCCTGGTCTCGATGGGTGACCTCGCCGTGGAGCGGGAACCGCAGTCGGTGCTCGCCGACATCAGCGCCGACGAACCGAACAACTGACTGTCCGCCGCGGGGACGCCGGCTCCCGTCCCGGGGGCCGGCGTCGCGGTCCGCGCGGCGGCGCGCCCCGCACCGTGCGCCGTCCGCCGGTGGACCCGCCGGTCCTGGAAGGCCCGTTCGGGGGCCGGCTGGTCAGGCCCCCTCGACCGTGACCCGGACGTCGGCGGCACCGCGCGCGGCGGCAACGGCGGCGCCTCGGTGTCGACCTCCCGACGCGCCCGGGCCGACAGCGCGCCCCACGGCGTCACGGCCACCTCCAGCACGCCCCGGACGGCCTGCTTCGCGCGCCAGGTGCCGGAGACGTCGCCGTCCACGAGCAGCGCCCCGGGTTTGCCGATCATTCGCCAGAGCTGCGACTGGCGTGCCCTGTCGGGCACCAGCACCTCGGCGAGCCACTCCGGCCACAGGGGGCGCAGCGCGGTGGCGCTGGTGCCGAGGAAGCCCGCGATGTCGTCCGGCGTCGCCGGCCCGAGCAGCCGCAGGCAGGTAGCACCAGGGCGGTGGTGCCCGTCGCCCGCTCGGGAGGCCCGTGCCAGCCCGGCATCGGCGCGAGCGTCGTCACCCGCCCCGACACCTCCAGGCGTACGCCCCCGGCCAGGCCGGCCTGCTGGAAGAGCGACCCGGAGACGTGCCGGGCGCCGCACGGGCCGCAGTCGTACGTCAGCTCGGCCGGCACCCGGTCGCTCACCGCGCGGCTCGCCTCGCCGTGGGCCGTCGGCGCCGTCACCACCTCGGCGAACGCGCGCGCCGTCCCGACTCGCCCTGCCCGCACGCTACTGCGCGGGGACGACCTCGCCGCCGTCGCCGGCTGGCCCGCCTCACCCGATCCGGGCGAGGTTGACCCGGCACGGGACGGGGACCCCGTTCGGGACATGACCGACGGGGAGGAGAGGACCCGATGGTGGACGCGACGACGAGGTTCTTCGAGGACCTCGACCGGCGGGAGTACGAGCCCCTGCTGGACAAGTCCTCCGGGACCCTGCGCCTGGACCTGCACGAGGGGGCGCAGACGACGCACTGGCTGGTGCGGATAGACCGGGGCCGGGTCCGGGTGAGCCAGGAGGACCAGGACGCCGACACGGTGGTCGGCACCACCCCGGCGCTCTTCGAGGACCTCGCCACCGGGCGGGAGGACGGGATCGCGGCGCTGCTGCGGGGGGACCTGACGGTGTCGGGGGAGCTCCGGCTGCTGGTGCAGTTGGAGCGGCTCTTCCCCGGCCACCCGGACGCCCGCGGCCCCCGCCGGCGTTTCCAGGGTCAGAGGGAGGTGCGGTGATGGCGCAGAGCAACACGATCCGGATCCTGGACGGCAGCACCTTCGTGGTGTCGGAGGACACCGGGGACATCGAGGCCACGCCGACCGAGCCGACCGGCTTCTTCGCCCTGGACACCCGGTTCCTGTCCACGTGGGTGCTGACGGTGAACGGGGAGCGGCTCACGCCGCTGTCGTACGACGACCTCCAGTACTACGAGGCGCGGTTCTTCCTGGTGCCGGGAATGGCGACGCACTACATCGACGCCAAGCTGTCGATCATCCGGGAGCGGACGGTGGGGGGCAGCTTCCAGGAGCAGCTCACCATCCTCAACCACGACGAGAAGCCGGTCGACCTGGAGATCAGGATGGATGCGGCGTCCGACTTCGCCGACCTGTTCCAGGTCAAGGACGAGATCCTGAACAAGAAGGGCGAGATCTTCACGGAGGTCGAGACCGACCGGCTGCGGCTGGGCTACCGGCGGGGCAACTTCAGGCGGGAGACGACCATCTCCGCGTCCCCGCCGGCCCGGTTCGACCGCAACGGCTTCGCCTACACGATCCACCTCGAACCCAACCAGAGTTGGGAAGCCCAGATCGAGGTCAGCACCTTCGCCGGCGCTTCCGGCGGCCGGGACCTGCGGATGGGGCTGAGGGCGCACGGCGACGAGCGGCTCGCCCTCCAGCACGACCTGGAGGAGTGGATCGCCAAGGCGCCCAAGGTGAACAGCCAGCACGAGCAGGTCGCCGCGACCTACCGGCGCAGCCTGATCGACCTGGCCGCGCTGCGCTTCTCGCCGCTCTCCCTCGGCGGGGCGTCACTGCCGGCCGCCGGCCTGCCCTGGTTCATGACGATGTTCGGCCGGGACAGCATTCTCACCTGCCTGCAGGTGCTGCCGTTCACGCCGGACCTGTCGAAGACCACGCTGCGGATCCTGGCCCGGCTGCAGGGCACCCGGTTCGACGACTTCCGGGACGAGGACCCGGGCCGGATCCTGCACGAGATGCGGTACGGCGAGACCGCCGCCTTCGAGGAACAGCCGCACTCGCCGTACTACGGGTCGGTGGACGCCACCCCGCTGTTCCTGGTGCTGCTCGACGAGTACGAGAAGTGGACCGGCGACGTCGAGCTGGTCATGGAGCTGGAGCGGGAGTGTCGCGCCGCGCTGAAGTGGATCGACGACTACGCCGACCTGGTCGGCACCGGCTACATCTGGTACGAACGGCGCAACACCGACACCGGCCTGGAGAACCAGTGCTGGAAGGACTCCTGGGACTCCATCTCCTACCGGGACGGCACGCTGCCGCCGTTCCCCCGGGCCACCTGCGAGGTGCAGGGGTACGCGTACGACGGGAAGCTGCGGGCCGCCCGGCTGGCCCGGGAGTTCTGGGGTGACCCGGAACTCGCCGACCGGCTGGAGCGGGAGGCGGCGGCGCTGAAGGAGCGGTTCAACCGGGACTGGTGGGTGGAGGACGGCGAATACTACGCGCTGGCGCTCGACCCGGACGGCCGCCAGTGCGACGTGCTGAGCTCGAACATCGGCCACCTGCTGTGGAGCGGGATCGTCGACCACGAGCGGGCCGAGAAGATCGCCCACCATCTGGTCGGGCCCCGGCTCTTCAGCGGCTGGGGGGTGCGGACGCTGGCCGAGGGGGAGGTCCGCTACAACCCGGTCGGCTACCACAACGGCACGATCTGGCCGTTCGACAACTCGTTCATCGCCTGGGGCCTGCGTCGGTACGGCTTCGCCGAGGAGGCGGCGGTCATCGCCAGCGGCATCCTCGACGCGAGTACCTACTTCCAGGGCCGGTTGCCGGAAGCGTTCGGCGGCTATCCCCGGGAGCTGACCAAGTTCCCGGTCGAGTATCCGACGGCGTGCAGCCCGCAGGCCTGGTCGACCGGCACGCCGCTGCTGCTGCTGCGGACGATGCTCGGCCTGGAGCCCCACGAGGGGCACCTCGCGGTGGACCCCCGGCTGCCGATCGGGATGGGCCGCATCGAGGTGCTGGACATCCCGGGCCGGTGGGGCCGGGTGGACGCGTTCGCCCGGGGCCGCCTCGACATGCACCGGCTCACCGAGTGACGACCGGTCCCAGCCGGGCGCCCGGCCCGGCCAGCCGCGCCGGCCCCGCCCGACTCCTCACCGGCTGGCGCCCCCTGGGCCGCCGCCCGCCGGCCGGCCGTAGTACCGCGGCCGGCGGCGGCGCGGCCCGGTGACCCACGCGCCACCGGTCGGCGGGCCGGCGTGCGGCTCAGGTCGGCAGGGTAAGTTCGCGCCATGCCGGAACTCGTGTACCCGCCCGTGATCGCCGCCGCCAAGACGATGTTCCGGGTCCTGGACCTGAAGATCACCGTCGAGGGCGACCACCACGTCCCGCGTACCGGCGGGGCGGTCCTGGCCAGCAACCACGTCAGCTACCTGGACTTCATCTTCTGCGGGCTGGGCGCGCACCCGTCGAGGCGGCTGGTGCGGTTCATGGCCAAGAAGTCGGTGTTCACGCACAAGGTGTCCGGCCCGCTGATGCGCGGCATGCGGCACATCCCGGTGGACCGGCGGGCGGGTGCCGGGTCGTACGCGACGGCGGTCAGCGCGCTCAGGCGCGGCGAGGTGGTCGGCGTCTTCCCCGAGGCGACGATCAGCCGCTCGTTCACGGTCAAGGCACTCAAGAGCGGGACCACCCGGATGGCGGCCGAGGCCGGCGTGCCGGTGCTGCCGGTGGCGCTCTGGGGCACCCAGCGGCTCTGGACCAAGGGCCGGCCGCGCACCCTGACCCGCCGGCACACCCCGATCACCATCCTGGTGGGCGAGCCGATGGACCCGGCCGCCTACCCGGACGCCAACGCGATGACCGTCGACCTGAAGACGCGGCTGAGCGCACTGGTCGACCGGGCCCAGCGGGAGTACCCGGACCAGCCCGCCGGCCCCGACGACACCTGGTGGCTCCCGGCGCACCTGGGCGGCACCGCCCCCACCCCGGAGGAGGCCGCCGCCCTGGACGCCCCCGCCCGCCGTCCCGCCACCCCCTGACCCACCCCCCACCCCCTGCCCTCCGCGATCTTGCACTTCCGGCCCCGACATGTCCGGCAAAAAAAGCGCTAAGCGGGGGCCCGAAGGTGCAAGATCGCCGCGTGGAGGGGTGAGGGGCGTGGGGGTGGGTGGCTGGATCGGTCCGGGGTGGGGCGGGATGGTGTCTGACGTGTCGGCGTCCGTCCGGTCAGGATTCACCGTATGAGCAGAGCAGCACTCGTCGTCATCGACGTGCAGGAGTCCTTCCGGCAGCGCCCGATCTGGGCGTACGCCTCGAACCCCGACATCGTCGCCCAGGTCGGCCGGCTGGTCGACGCGGCCCGCGAGCGCGGTGACCTGGTCGTCTGGGTCCTGCACGCCGAGCCGGGCAGCGGCGGCGTCTTCGACCCGGCCGGCGGGCACGTGCGGCTGATCGAGGGCCTGTCGGCGGCCCCGGGGGAGCCGACGCTGGTGAAGACGTCGCACAACGCGTTCACCACCACCAACCTCCAGCAGACCCTGACGATGGCGGGCGTCCGCGAGATCACCGTCTGCGGGATCCGCACGGAGCAGTGCGTCGAGACCACCGCCCGGGTCGGCTGCGACCTCGGCTACGAGGTGACCTTCGTGACGGACGCGACCGTCACCTTCCCGATCCCGCACCGGGACCTGCCGGCCACCGCCACGCTGGAGGAGGTCCTCGCCGACCCGCGCACCCTGTCGAACGAGGACATCATCGCCCGCACCGAGTACGCCCTCGCGGGCCGCTTCGCCACCGTCCGCACCGTCGCCGAGGTGACCGGCGCGGTCCCGGCCGGCGTACGGGGCTGAGCCGATGGCCCGGGTCGTCTTCCTGCTCGTCCCGCAGGTGCACCTGCTGGACCTCGCCGGGCCGGCCCAGGTCTTCTCCACCGCCGCCGACCTCGGGCACGACTACCGCCTGCACTACGTCGCCGACCGGGAGGTCGTGCCGACCGTGCAGGGCGTACCGCTGGTGGCCGGGCTGGAATGGCCCGAGCTGACCCGCGACGACCTGGTGGTCGTGCCCGGGTGGCGGCCCCGCGCGCACGGGCCGCAGGGACCGGTCGGGCCGGACGACCTGCGGCGGCTGGCCGACCACCACGCCGCGGGCGGCACCGTCGCCAGCGTCTGCGCCGGGGCGTACGCCCTCGGCCGGGCCGGCCTGCTCGACGGCCGTCGCTGCACCACCCACCACGAGGTGCAGGACGAGCTGGCCCGGCGGTTCCCGGCGGCGCGGGTGGTGCGCGACGTGCTCTATGTGGTCGACGACCGCGTGGTCACCTCGGCCGGCATCGCCAGCGGCATCGACGTGGCGCTGCACCTCGTGGCCACCCGGCACGGCCCGGCGGCGGCGGCCCGGATCGCCCGCACGCTCGTCGTCCACTCCCGGCGCAACGGCCACGAGCAGCAGGCCAGCGCCATGATGCGGCACCGGTCGCACCCGTCCGACGCGGTGCATCGGGTGCAGGACCTGATCGACCACCACTTCGCCGAGCCGCTGCCGCTGGCCGACCTGGCCGCCGCGGGCGGGGTGGCCGAGCGGACGCTGACCCGGCTGTTCCGGCAGGCCACCGGGCTGACCCCGCTCGGCTACCAGCAGACCCTGCGGGTGGAGCGCGCCGAGCACCTCATCGGGCACGGCGCCACCGTGGAGGCGGCCGCCCGCACGGTCGGCTTCACCGATGCCCGGATGCTGCGCCGGCTGCGGGCCCGTGCCACCCAGGGTCGAAGCGTCCCCGCTGGTAGTAGTCGTCCCGAGAACGGAACTCCACCGGCAGCGACCCCGGCAGGGTGATCCGGGCGATGCCGGCGGACAACCCCGCCCCGGCCCGCACCGCCAGCACGTCCCGCTCGGGCGGCGAGAGGTCCACCAGCTCGGGGTGGGCCAGCCGGAACGCGGCCACCGTCCGGCGCACCCGGCGCGCCAGCCCGGCGACCTCCTCGGCGGGGCCGGCGAGGCCGAGGGCCGGCTGCTGGATGGTGCGCAGCGCGTCGCAGACCACCAGCAGCCGCGCCTGCTCGTCCGGCCCGGGCGGCAGCAGCTCCAGCCGGGACGGCCACTGCCAGCGGATCTGGCCGCTGACCAGGCCCGGCGGCCGGACGACCCGGCGGTGTCGAGCGCCGGTGCCCGCCCCGTCGGCCAGGGCGAGCCGCGGCCCGCCCCCGACGTACGCGATCCGCCGGTCGGTGACGGTCACCGCCACCGGCGCGGGCAGCGCCCACCGCCGCCGCGCCTCCGTGGGGCCGAGCAGGTGCCCCGAGGCGCGCAGCCGGTGCCGGGAGAGCACCCGCTCGCCCGCCTCCGGGACCAGCTCGTGCCGCCGGTCCAGCACGGGAGCCACGTCGTCGGTCCCGTCGAAGCGGTGCGGGGCGATGAAGAAGGGGGACGCGTCATCGTGCATCGTCATGACCTCCGGTGCGGACGGCATCTCACCACGAGCGTCGCCGACCCCCGTACCAGCTGTCATGACGCCCGCCGCACGTCAGGCGCAGCAGCGCCGGCAGCCTGGTGAAGATGACGGCGAACGCGCCGCCGGCCGGGGTGTCCAGCGTGGTCGGCGACGTGCTCGGAACGGCAACGGCCGGCATCGGGGAGAGGCGTCCTTCTGCGACAACGACCCGATCCGGGCCCGCGCGGCGGAGATCGAAGCCGGAGAATAACACGAGGATCGCCCTGATATCACCCTCGGTGCGCGTCGTGTCGCCGGTCCGTCAACCAGTCGTCCTCCGCCAGTCGGCGTCGGGCTCCACGGCTGTCGCCACCTGCGTCACCGCCGACCCGGTCGGCTCCGAGCCGTGCTCGCCGCCGCCCCTCATGCCGCTGGCCCGGTCGGCTCCGCGTCGCGCCGCCGCCAGCAGGTGCCCGCTGGCGCCGATCACCTCCGGATCGCGCTCGAAGAGCGTCGCGCAGCGCAACACCTCCGCGAACAGCGGCCCGTCGGCCTCCGGCCCGCCCGCCACGGCCAGCAGCGGCCACAGCGGACCCTCGACGCCGTACAGGTCTGGCCGGGGGAGTCCGGCCGTCTCGAACTCGTCGACCACCTCGTGCGGCCGGTGGAAGTAGGCGGTGGTGAAGCCGCTGCCCGCGTCGTTGACGCCGGTCGCGTAGGTGCGCAGCAGGGCGGGACAGGTGTGGTCGTCCACCCGCCCCTGCCGGGTGAGATCCATCAGCGGCGCCTGCCGGCTGATTGTCGCCGTGACCACCAGGCCGCCGGGCCGGGTCGCGCGGGCCGCCTCGCGCAGTGCGGCGACCCGGTCCGCGCGACCGGTCAGGTGGTAGAGCGGCCCGAGCAGCAGGGTCACGTCGGCGCAGCCGTCGGCGAGCGGCAGTCGCCGTGCGTCGCCGACCGTGGCGCTCACCCCGGGGTGCGCGCGCCGGGCCGCCGCCGCGTGCGCGGGCACCAGGTCGACCAGGTGCACCCGGTGACCGGCGGCCGCCAGCCAGCCCGCGTACGCGCCGGGGCCGCCGCCGACGTCCAGCACCGTCGCCGGTGCCGGCGGCAGCAGCCGGGTCAAGACCTGGCGGGTGCGCAGCCCCTCCAGCCGCCCCAGCGGGGTGCGCTCCAGCCGGTCCGCCTCCACCAAGACGTCGGTGTAGTAGCGCACGATGTCCGGCTCCGCCGGTCGGGACCCCGCCATCCGTCGATGCTGGCCACGAGCCGGCAGTGCTGTCACGTCAATTTGTCGGCCGGGCGCTCAGTTGACCGGCAGGGCCCTGGCGCCGCCGCCGGCGATCGACCGGGTCAGCTTCCGTCCACCCGACCAGAACCAGCAGCGCACCCCCCGGTCACCGCGTGCCCACGCCTCCTCGGACGGGAACCGGTAGGTGGTGCCGGTGCGGTAGCGGAGCAGGCCGTCGACCGGCACCTTCGCGTAGCGGGCGATGACTGTCCGGCACTTCGCGTGGATCGCGTCCTCGTCCTTCGTCGCGTCGTCGTACCGGCCGTCCGGGGCGGTCCAGATGCCCGCGTACTCGAACCGGTGCGGCTTCGAGCACGCGACCGCCCGCATGCGCCCCCAGCCGTCCTCCTCCCCGCAGCCGTATGCCAGTGGGTTGGGCACCTTCAGCACGCCCCGGAGGCTGCCCGACCGGTTGGCGGTGCCGTCGTAGCCGTCGTTCATCGCGGGCACTTCGAACAGGTCGCAGCGGTACCACCGGCTGCCGCCAGCCCAGCCGGGCGGCGAGGCGGGCGCCACCTGCACCGACAACCGTGCGCCGCGCCACTCGCCCCCGACGAACGTCTTCGCCCTGGCGTCGCAGTCGGCGAACGCGACGCGCATCGCCGCCGACCCGACGCGGGGCGGGATCGGGCGCGCGGCGATCTCACCGGTGAACGTGCCGATGTGGAACGTCTCGACCAGGTGAGGCTTCGCGCAGTCGACCGGCTGATGGCTGGTCAGATAGGCGGTCGCCTCGGCGATCACGTGGCACTCGCCTGCCTGCGGCACGAACTGGCGGGCCTCGGCGACGGGCCGCCAGTCGTCGGTCAGGTCGCCGTCGGTGCCCGGCGGGGTGCCGCACCCGCTCAGCACCCCCGCGACCAGCGCGGCCGAAAACGTAACGCCCAGCCAGCGTCGCATGTCGCCCTCCCCGTGCCCCGTGACAGCCGGCGCAGCATATGGCACCGGCCGGCGGCCCGGTGCGCCGCCGGCGTCGCACCGTCCTGTTTCGACGCCGGTGCTACGTTCACGCCATCGCCGCCTCACCAGCCAGGAGCCGACCGTGAAGAGGTACGTGGGCCTGTTGGGCGTCATCGTGGCGACGGCGGGCCTCGCTGTCGTCGGCACCCTCGGCGGCGCGTACCTGGCCGACCGCACCGTGACCCGGCAGCCCGACCCCACCGCTGCCGTCACCGGCGGCACCGGCCGCCCGTCGACCGGATCCGGGAACGCCGACCCTGGCCCGTCGGCGTCGTCGGGCCGGTCGGCGTCGTCGGGCCCGTCGGCGTCGCCGAGCAAGCCGCAGCCCGCGCCCCGGACGTACCGGCTCGACCGGCCGATCTACGAACAGGCGTCACTGAGCGTCACGCTGGTCAGCGCCGAGACCAGCGGCGGAAAGCTGCGGCTGAACATCAGGTACCGCAACGACTCGCGGGTCGCGTGGCCGGTGAGCTGCCCGACCGTCGACGTCGATCTGGTCTCCTCACACCTCACCCTGTCGGACGGTCGGACCGTGCGTCCCGAGAGGACCTGGTGCGCCACGACGCGGGCCGGTCAGTCCTTCAGCATCGGGCCGGGCGAGCAGATCAACAGCTGGGCCGTCTACCCGGTGGTCCCGGAGGCCGCGTCGTCCTTCGAGCTGAGCTGGTACGACTTCCCCACCCTCGACGTCCGGCTCGGGTGACCGCCCCGACGCTGCGGCCACGTGTCGTAGGCGTCGCCTGCGCGGCGCCACATGACGTCGCCCTCAAGCCTGGCCGGCGTCGGCGCCGGAACGGCGTGAACCCACATCCTGGGCTGCGGGGGGTGTGCCGAGGTCCTCTGGTCCGCGATCCCTGGATGCCCCGCCGGCATCCCGTCACTGTTTCACGGGCTGCTCGATCAGGTTGCCGCTCCCGAGGCCGCGCGCGTGCTCACCAACGTCCTGATGGACGGCGTTTTCCAGTTGAGCGTGGCAATGCCCGCAGCGTTGCCGTTCCTGCTCCGCCTCGCGGCCGACCCGGACGTGCCGGCGCGCTCCGAGCTGCTTGACCTCGTGATGATCACCGTGGAGCTGTCCCAGCCGGTCGACGGGAACGGCGAGCGTGCGGTGCTGCTGCTCGGCAGCGACAGCGATCACCCTGAACGCGAACGGTGCAGGAAGGTGCTTTCCGACCATGCCTCGCTGCTGCGCATGCTGCCCGACGGCACCCTGACCCAGGCGAGCTGGTGAACCCTGTCGACGGATCATGTCTTCAGGTGTGGTGTGAACGGCGACAGGAGCTTCTCGTCGAGATCGCCCGGCAAGAGGGCATGCGGCGACGGTGGTGCGCCCGGCAGGATTCGAACCTGCGGCCTTGGGATTAGAAGTGGCATTAACCCAATGGCCTCTGGTTTCAGCAGGCGCTCTAGCTGCAAAAACTTCTTCCCTGGCATGCCTGACTTCGAGGGCTGGCTGCCGTGCTTGTCGACGTGCCGGGCGATGAGGCGCTGCGTCTCGTCCTCGATCTCACGGCTGCGGGAGGAGAACTCCTCGATCAGCTCCTCCGACACCGGTGCGAGTTCCCACGCCGGGTTGCGATCCCGGCCACGCTCCCGCGCCTCCCACACCAAGCCGAGGGTGCCCGTGATCCGATCCGCGAGCGTCGCGTTGTACAGCTCGGAGAGCGCCACGACGGAGGCGTGCACGGGCCGGCCCGCGAGCGTGCGCCACTTCTGGTCTTGCACGGTAAGACCTTGTTGCTCACCACGACGTGAGTATGCAACTGAGGGTCGCCCGCCCTGCTGTCGTAGTGATCGAACGCCGTCGCGAGAACCCCAGCGACGTCGACGTGGGCGACCGATCCTTCCGGGCCGGCAGCCCCGACCCGCGTTGTTGCAACCTCGCGTTCGAGGAATGCAATCACCTCGGCAACCGCCTGGTGATGCGCGTCGGCGATCAGCGCTTGCGTGCCCGCGTCGGCAACACCCCACAGCACCGACAGCGATTTCGGCACCGAGAACGTCAGATCGTAGCCGGCGACCGCGCGACGGGTGCCGCGCTCGTGCTCCTCGGCCTCAACCGCGGCGATCTGCTGGGCGCGGCTCACCGGCCCCAACCCTGGGTCGAGGGCGTCGACGCGCTTGTCGATCCGCTCCTGCACGCTGGTGTACTTCCGATACGGCGACCCCAACGCCTCACCCGTGATCGGGTCATGGCCCATGCCGATCAGAAGCTGCAGCTGCGCCTCCGAGACCCGGCCGCCAGGCGCCAGCTCGCCGTGCCCGAGATGCGGGAGGCCTGCGCCCATCCAGACCCCTGGGGGTGTTCCCTCCTCCGTGTAGTACCTCGTCAACGGGGTCGAGAGGGAACGGTCACCGTCACCGGCAGCGACGGTGCGCAGGAGATACTCGTACCCGTCACCGGCGCTCATCACCCGCATCGACACCGTCATGCCGGGAGGTGAATTCGCCGATCACGACGGGGGCGCGTGTGCCTTACTGCGTCTGTCTGCCCACGAGCGCGGCAAGGGCCAGACGACGCACGGTCTGCGATCGTCTGGCCCTTGTTTCACTCTCACTGCATCGAGTGACAGAGCTCCTGCACTGGCAGTTGCGTGGTTTTGCGTGTTCGGAGCGCGATCGCTCCGGTGAGGGCGAGCGCGAGCGCGGCTGGGATGAGCGCCCAGGCTGCAAGGTCGACGGCGCTGGTGTCGGCGGTGAGGAGGCTGCTGCCGAGGGCTGCGCCGACGGCGGAGCCGAGGTACATGCCGGCCATCTGGAACGCGATGATCGGCATCGCCTGCGCTGGCCGGTCGGCGGTGAGCGCCTGCTGCAGGGTCGGCACGCTCGCCCAGCCCGCCGCGCCCCAAACCGCTGCCGCGATCAGCCAGGCGATCGGAGAAGCGACCAGCCAGGCCAAGGCGAAGCTCACCCCGAGCAACGCAGGCAGAGCGATGAGCAGTGGCTTCGGCCCGTAGCGATCGAGCGGTCTGCCGATGATCGCGGATCCGGTGACGCCGCCGATGCCCCAGGCCCAGACGAGCGCGAAGCCCCAGTCTCCGAGCCCGGCGGATTCGGCCATCGGCAGCAGGTAGGTGTAAAGACCGAGGCTGGCGACGCCGAGCAGGAACGCGGCGATGACGCCGACGCTGGTCTTGCCGACGCGCAAGACGCGGATCGCCGGTTCGCTCGCGGCAGCGTCGAGCAGTGGGAGTGTGCGCGCACGCGCCCAGAGGGCGGCCATGCTGAGCACGCCGATGAGGACGACGAGCGCCATCGTCCAGCGCCAGTTCAGGCTCTGCCCGATGAGCATGCCGACGGGCACGCCTGCGACGGTGCCGGTGGAGAGGCCGAAGGTGACCATCGCCATCGCCCGCCCGCGCTCGGCGCCTGTGACCATCGCGGCGGCCGTTGCGGTCGCGACGGCGGTGAGGATGCCGGCACCGGCGCCCGCGATCACGCGCGACACCAGGAATACCTCGATGCCCGGCGCGATGGTGGTGATGAGGTTGCCGAGATTGAACACGCCGAGTGCGAGCAGCAGCGCACGCGCGGTGCTGCCCCGCGTCAGCCGGCCCGAGAGCAGCGGCCCGGCAACAGCGTAGGCGGCGGTGAACGTGGTGACGCCGAGTCCGATCATCGCCACCGTCGTCGCCAGGGAGTCTGCGATCTGCGGCAGCACTCCCGCGAGGACGTAGGCGTCGATCCCGAGGGCGATGGCGGCGACGACCAGGGGCCAGACCTTGCGGATCATGCGTCACCCTCCGGCTCGTTCGCCGATGCATCCTCGGCTTGCTCGTAGCCGGAGAGCACCGTGTTCAGCAGACCGGGGAACCGCCGTTCGAGATCTTCGGCGCGGAGCCGGATCATGCACTTGCGACCCTCGCCCCTGACGAACACGACGCCGGACTCGCGCAGCAAGCTCGTGTGGTGTGTGAGGGTGGAGCGCGGCAGATCGGGGCCGAGCTCGATGCTGTCGACCTCACCCCGCTCGGCGAGCATCCGCACCATATTCAGGCGCAGCGGCTCGCTCAGGGCGAAGAGCACGCGCGGGATCGCGATGTCGTCGGTGTCGGGGTGTTCGTAGCTGCGTGGTGGCACGTCGGCCTCCAATCGTTCGAAAATAATCGCACATTAACTGTGCGAAGATTCTCGCACGGTTGGGTTCGCATCTCAACTCGGCCCCCACTCCGAGGCCGTCGGCCGAGGTCCCGCACAACGCGTTGAAGGAAGTGTGGCAGCTCCTAACGACCTCGTGCACGGTTGTCAGGAGTCGCCGTCTCCTCGGGGATTGGCCGCTTCATCGGTGGTGGGGTGTGGCTGGTAGGGCCTTCGGTCGCTTGGTGGTGTGTTTGGTGCGGTCGGTGTGTTGGTGGTCGGACAGCAGGCCTGCGATGGCGCGGATGGAGGCGTCGAAGTGTTCGCGTCGGCCGTGGTAGCGGGCCAGGATCCGCCAGTTCTTGAGGTGGCCGATGACGTGCTCGACTCGGATGCGCTGTGACGAGTGCCGTTTTCGAGCCGCGTCGTGGGCGGCGATGACGCTCGGTGGCAGCGACTTCTGGCCTTTCCGTGGTTTGGGTTTTGGGGTGATCACCGCGCCGGCGGTGTCTGTACCGAGTCCTTGGTATCCGGCGTCGGCGAGGACCTGAACCCCGATCGGCGTGTGGAGGAGCAGGTCGACGAGGCCTGCGGTCCGTGCCTGGGTGATGTCGTGCATCGAGCCCGGCCGGGTCTCGCCGCAGAAGAGCAGCCGACCGGCCGGATCGCAGATCACCAGGGCTTTCATCGTGTTCAGCCGGGCCTTGCCGGATACGAAGCGGTCCCGGCCTGCCCGGCCCTCGACCGGTCGGCGGACCCGCACCTCGGTGGCGTCCATCAACGCCTGCGGGTGGTGGCCCAGGTAGGCCACCACGTCCGCGAGGGTGCGTAGCCGCACGCCGTCGGGCACCCGGCAGCCACGCTCGGCCAGCAGCGGCCGTACCTCGGCGACACTGCGGGTGATCGTCGAGCGGTGCACTCCGAACCAGGCGGCCACCACGTCATGGGTCAACCCGTGCCGTAGATGCACCAGCGTGGCCAACAGGCGATCCCTGAACGCGAACCGGTGTTTCGCCCCAGCGCCAATCCCGCGCCGACGCGCCCGCGCGGCAAGCCGATCGCGGTGCCGGGCCTGCCAGCGCGGCGCCAGCTCCACAACCAGGCCCTCGATCACCAGCCGGGACAGCCCCGTCATCCGACGATTCATCATGATCGCAGCACCAACCATGACAGGAACAACGATCATCGATACTTAAAGATCCGCAACCGTGCACGAGGTCGTAAGGGACGTCTCGTAACTCGGTGGTCGGTCCATGGTGGATCATGGCGGGGTGCAGGTGATCTCGGCGGCCCGCCCGGAGTGGATCTTTCCGTTCACGGGGCTGCAGCCCGCCCAGTTCCGCAGGCTGGTCCGGCTGGTCGCCGAGCGTGGCGGTGACGCAATCGCTGACGGTCGTCCGGGCCGGCAGTGGTCTCTTGACCTCGCCGACCGGGTGTTGCTGGTCGCGGCGTACTGGCGCACGAACCTGACGATGCGGCAGATCGGCCCGCTGTTCGGGGTGTCGCACTCCGCCGCCCACCGGGTCATCGACACCGTCGGACCCCTACTCGCTCTGGCGCCGGGCCGCCGACGTCGGGTCGACCAGATCACCATCGTCGACGGCACCCTCATCCCGACCCGGGATCACCGCCTGGCCGCCCCGAGCAAGAACTACCGCTACAGCACGAACCTGCAGGTCGCCATCGACGCCCACACCCGCCTCGTCGTCGCCCTCGGCGACCCGCAACCCGGCAACCACAACGACACCATCGTCTACCGCACCAGCGGCATCCAGCAGAAACTGCCGGGCGTCCCGTCCCGCCGTGATGGTCTCGGTGAGGTAGTGCCGCTTACCGGTGAGCGGGTCGACTCCCGCGTAGACCCTCACGCGGAGTGACCCGCTGGGGAGTTCCATGATCTCGCCGCGTTGCCGTTTCGCGCCTGCCACGAGGCCGCCAGTAGCGCGATGGCTCCACGAATAGCTCCACGCGAGGTGTCATGCTGAGAGAAAGTGCTGTGCGCCCGGCAGGATTCGAACCTGCGGCCTTGGGATTAGAAGAACTCCCGCCCTTAGCGCTGTAGCGACGTGCGTAAACGCAGGTCGCTGAAGA
>NZ_JBIDDG010000015.1:0-203116 GCF_043205005.1 Micromonospora sp. NPDC047620
ATTGCCTTACTTCCGCGCCCGTCCGGTCTTCGCCAACCTGCTCTACCGCTACTAACCCCCCCGGCAGGTGGAGGGCCGGTGGAGCCCGCACCCGGCCCTCGACCGTCCACCCTCCCGCCTACTCCCCGCGTTGATCATGAAGTTGTTGCGCGACACGCCGGTGCCGAGGACAACAACTTCATGATCAACGGGCTTAGGCCCAGGGTCAGAGTTCGGGTTCGGGGGTTTGGCGGGGGGTGGGGGTGGTGCCGCGGAGGTGGGCCACCAGGCGCATGCCGTGGTAGACGACCAGGGCGGCGGCGGTGCCCAGGGCGATGCCGTTGAAGGAGAGGTCGCCGGCGGTGAGGGTGTAGTTCGCCGCGCCGACGATCACCGCGACGGCGGCGGTCATCAGGTTCACCGGGTCGTGGAAGTTCACCCGGTTCTCGATCCAGATCCGGGCGCCGAGGATCGCGATGAGGCCGTAGAGGGCGGTGGTGGCGCCGCCGAGCACGCCGGCCGGCACGGTGAGGATCAGCGCGCCGAACTTCGGGCTGAGCCCCAGCAACACCGCCGCCACGCCGGCCACCCAGTACGCGGCGGTGGAGTAGACCCGGGTCGCGGCCATCACGCCGATGTTCTCCGCGTACGTGGTGGTGCCGGAGCCGCCGCCGGAGCCGGCGAGGACGGTGGCCAGCCCGTCGCCCAGGAACGCCCGGCCCATGTCCCGGTCCAGGTTGCGGCCGGTCATCGCGGCGACCGCCTTGACGTGCCCGGCGTTCTCGGCGATCAGCACCAGGATCACCGGGATCACCAGCACCACCGCGCGCAGGCTGAAGCTCGGCGCGTGGAACTGCGGCAGGCCGACCCAGGCGGCGTCCCGCAGCCCGTCGACCGCCTTCGGGTCCAGGTCGCCGAGCGCGGCGGCGAGCAGCCAGCCGACCAGCACACCCAGCAGGATGGACAGCCGGGCCAGGAAGCCCCGGAAGGCGACCGTGGCGAGCAGGATCGCGGCCAGGGTCACCACCGCGATCAGCGGCTGCGCCTTCACCCCGCTGCCGCTGCCGCCGCCGTCCCATGCGACCGGGGCGAGGTTCAGGCCGATCAGCGCGACGATCGCCCCGGTGACGACCGGCGGCATCAGCGCGTCGATCCAGCGCGACCCGGCGAGTTGCACGACCAGCCCGACGCCGGCCAGCGCGACGCCGGCCACGACGATGCCGCCCAGCGCCGGGCCGATGTCCCCGCCGGCCTTCGCGGCCAGCACCGGCGCGATGAAGGCGAACGACGAGCCGAGGTACGAGGGCAGCCGGTTGCCGGTGATCAGCAGGAACAGCAGCGTGCCGAGCCCGGAGAAGAAGAGGGTGGTGGCCGGCGGGAAACCGGTGATCAGCGGCACCGTGAAGGTGGCGCCGAACATGGCCACGACGTGCTGCACGCCGACGCCGAGCGTGCGCGGCCAGGACAGCCGTTCGTCGGGGTGGACCACGTCGCCGGGGCGGACGGACCGGCCGTCGCCGTGGACCGCCCAGGCGGCCCAACGGGAGCGCGGCTCGGTGGAGGACTTGGTCATGTGTCGCCCTTCGCGTCGTCAAGAGGTGACGGGGGCGCTGACGAAACCCAGGAGTCGTTTCTAGCAGAGCGCCGCCCCGCCCCACCCGCCACCCCGGCCACCAGGCACGATCGGTCCCGCACCTGATGTCCCTGTCATGCGGCCGATGGCGTTTTGTCCGGGCAGGAGGGTGCAAGATCGGCGGACGGGGACCGGGACGGGAATCAGCTGCCGGTGAGAACCCGGTCGTGGTCGGGGCCGGACTGGCGGACGATCGTCGGTGCCGGATGCGTGGGGCGGAGCGTGAGCAGGCTGCCCACCAGGCCGGAGAAGAGCACGACCACGCCGAGCGCGATCGCGGTGGCCGACGGGAGCACCACCCGCAGCGTGTCGTGCGGGTTCAGGTCGCCGAAGCCGTCCAGCCCCCAGTAGGCGACCGCCCCGACGGTGCCGGCGACGCCGGCGACGAGCAGCAGCAGGCCGACGGCGACGCTGGTCTCCAGCCGCAGCAGACGGATCCAGCGGTCGGACGCGCGCTGCGGGACGAGCCTCTCCTGCCGGCCGTAGATCTCGGCGAGGCCACCGAAGAGCACGAGCTGCATCCCGACGAGCACCATCAGGCAGGCGTACACGAGCGTGCTGACGTCGAGGCGGACCGGGCCGAGGGTCAGCGGGCCCGGGGTGAGCGCCCCCACGCCGGCCAGCCCGAGCGCGGTCAGCGCGGCGCCCGGCCGGACGAGGGTCTTGCGCGGCGCGAACACCAGCAGGAACCGCAGGTGCCGCCAGCCGTCCCGCCAGGTCCGCAGGTGCGGCGGGCGGGACCGGCCGTCCGGCGACAGGGTGGTCGGCACCTCGACGATGTCGTACCCGGCCAGCGCGGCGCGCACCACCAGCTCGGAGGCGAACTCCATGCCCGGCATGCACAGCCCGAGCGCGCGGATCCGCTCGGCGTTGAAGCCGCGCATGCCGCAGTGGAAGTCCCGGACCTCGCGCAGCCCGAACAGCCGCCGGCCGAGCCAGCTCAGGACCGGGTTGCCCAGGTAGCGGTGCAGGGGCGGCATGGCGCCCGGTGCGATGCCGCCCCGGAACCGGTTGCCCATCACCACGTCGTGCCCGGCGCGCAGCGCCTCGACGAACGGGCCGAGGTCGGCCAGCGCGTACGAGTCGTCGGCGTCGGCCATGATGACGTACCGGCCGCGTGCCTGGTCGATGCCGTTGAGCAGGGCGCCGCCGTAGCCCCGGATCGGGGCGTGCACCACCCGGGCGCCGGCCCGCTCGGCGATCTCCTGCGACCCGTCGGTGGACCCGTTGTCGGAGACCAGCACCTCCCCGACGACCCCGCACTCCCGCAGCGAGCGCAGCGCCTTGCGGACGCAGACCTCCAGCGTCTCAGCCTCGTTGAGGCACGGCAGCAGCACCGTGACCTCGATCTCCGGTTCGTTCGTCATGCTCCCCGTTGCTTTCTGCCGTGGTGGGCGCGAGCCGGTCCGGCTCGCCGTCAGCCGAGATGAGCCCGCCCGGATCGCCGTCGGCCGGCGGGCGTCCGACCGGCTCGCCGTCGGCCGGCGCGGGCCGATCCGTCGGATGTGGTGTCGAGCGCAGCCGCTGCCAGCCGAGAGCGGCGGCGATCGGGAGGAACGCCAGGGCCGGCAGGCCGTATCGGTGGTCGAACATCGAGGTGGCCACCGAGAAGACCATGATCCCGAGGCCGATGCCGGCGTACAGCAGGACGATCAGGCTCAGCCGCAGCCGGCCCCGGCGCGGCCACACCGCCCCGACCAGCGCGATCAGCACCATGGCGGCCAGGACCGGCGGCGGGGTGACGCCGTACCGGCCGTAGCCGTGCAGGAAGCGGCTGGCCGCGTTCGGCTCGACGTCCCGCGACGGCGCCGGTTTCCACTCGTAGCCGGGGCTGGCGGTGCGCGGCACGCAGTCGTAGTCGGCCGCCCAGTCGGTCGGCGCGGGCTGCGGTCGCCACCAGTTGGCCAGGCACGACTCGGTCGGCGCGAGGGGGGCCGGCCAGAAGTAGCGCGCGGTGTCCGACGCCACGGCGGCCAGGTAGTCGCCGGGCTGCTGGCGGAGCACCTCCCGGGCGAACTCGTCGAGGTCCTCGGGGCGTTCGGCGTCGCGGATGGGGCTGTCCCGGTTCCAGATGAACCAGTCGGGTCGGGCGGGGCGCTGGTCCAGCGGCTGCGTCGGGCAGAGCTTGCGCAGCCCCGGCCGCAGTTCCAGCCGGTCGCAGTCGGCGATCTGCGCGGTCCGTCCGTAGAGGAACTTCCCGCCCTCCAGCCCGAGCGCGCCCTTGACGGTGCCGATGCCGGCGAAGGCGGCGCCGAAGAACACGACGATGCCGAGCAGGTACGCGGCGGGTGCCCGCCAGCCGCGCCACGGCACGAGGAGGAACAGCAGCAGGGCGCCGAGGGCGACCACGCCGGTGGGTCGGGTCGCCATGCCCAGCGCGACGGCGACGCCCGCGCCCAGGGCGGCGAGCGTCCCGGGCCGTTCCCGGCGGACCAGCAGCAGAGCCGCGACGGCCAGTGTGGTGGTGAACAGCGTCTCGGTGAGCAGGTACTGCTCCAGCGTGAGCTGGGTGGCGTCGAGCAGGATCGGCGTCGCGGCGAGCGTGGCCGGCCACGGGCCGACGCCCAGGCGGCGCAGCAGCAGGTAGGACGCGACGCCGAGGGCGAGCCCCGCGAGGTGCTGCAAAGCCACCACCGTGGCGACGGTGCCGGTCCACTCGAAGGCCTTGAGCAGCCACGGGTACGTCCACCGGGCCGGCATGTCCGGCCACTGTGCGGAGAGCCTGAGGTACGTGCCGGAGTCGCCCTGGAACCACAGCGCGGGCGGGTACGCCGCCATCGTCGTGATCCGCAGCGCGAGGCCGGCGGCGAGCACGACGACGAGCCCGACGTGGCGACGCAGCAGGGCGGGGAGCGAACGAGCGCCGGCACGACGTGCGGCCGGGCGTCCAACGAGCACGGAAAGCTCCAGGAGACAGCGGAGAGTGATTGAGTGGTCAAGCTAACACGGCGACCGGTGACGGTGGGTGCACCGACCCGGACCCGAGGGCGGCTCAGGCGACGCCGGCGGGTCGGAACTGGACGCTGACGCGGGGCCCGACGGGGCGGGCGCTCTTCGGCACCGCGTGCTCCCAGGTGCGCTGGCAGGAGCCGCCCATCACCACGAGGTCGCCGTGCCCGAGCGGGAAGCGCAGGCTGTCGCCACCGCCCCGGGGCCGCAGCAGCAGCGTGCGCGGCGAGCCGAACGAGACGATGGCGACCATCGTGTCGGTGTGCGCGGAGCGGCCCTGGGTGTCGCCGTGCCAGGCGACGCTGTCCCGGCCGGAGCGGTAGAGGCACATGCCGGCGGTGACGAAGGGCTCGCCGAGCTCGGGGGCGTAGTGCCGGGTGAGCGCGGCGCGCGCCTGCGTGAGCAGCGGGTGCGGCAGCGGCCGGTGGCCGGAATACCAGCACAGCAGCCGCGGCACGTCGACCTCGGCGTCGTACATCGTGCGGCGCTCGGCCCGCCACGGCACGTCCCGCAGCAGCGTGTCGAAGACCTGGTCGGAGCCGGCGACCCAGCCGGGAAGGTGGTCGACCCACGCGCCCCGGGTGAGCGGGTGCCGGCGCAGCCGGCCGGCCAGCGGCCCCAGCGACGGCCCCGCGTCGGTCAGGTCCAGCATCGACGGCTGGTAGGCGCCCCCGGTCATCCGCCCAGCGTACCGGCCCGGTTGGCACAGGTGTACGACGCGGGGATCTCGTCGCCCGCCCGTCACCTGGCGCACACGTCGGCGTCGCCCGGCGTCGGCGGGCCGCCCCTACCGTGAGGCGGCTCCGTCCGGGCCCGGGCGGGCCGCGCGCCGAGGAGACGACCAGTGCAGAGCAGTTCCACCCGCGTGCCGGTGGCGCCGCGCCCGGCGGCCCCGCCGCAGGCCACCCCGGTCCGCCCGGCCCGCCGACCCGCGGCCGTCGTCGGTTGGCTCGCCGCCGCCTGGGTCGTCCCGGTGCTGGCGTACGCGCTGGGCGTGGCCGCCGTGCTCCCGCCGCTCGTGCTCGTGCTGACGGCCGCGCTGCTGCGGGTCGGGCGCACCCTGCTGGACCGGCTGGTGCTGGCGACGGCGCTGCTGCTCGGGGCGCTCTGCGCCGCCGCCCTGCTCTTCTCGGTCTGGCCGTGGGGCCTGCACCCGGTCCCGGTGGCCGGCACGGCGCTGACCGCGCTGCTCGGCCTCGCCCTGGTCACCGGGGTCCGGCCGGGCCTGCCCCGCCCGGTGGCGGCCGACGCGGCGCCGGTCGTCGCGGCGGCGTTGGCGACGCTGGCCCTGGCCTGGCCCTACCTGCGCGCCGACGGACTGGCCGGCCGGCTCGCGTACGCGATGACGGGCGAGGACAACAGCCGGCACCTGGCTGCCGTGGAGGCCATCCGAGCGGTCGGCGGCTACCTGTTCAGCGACCCGGACGGCGCGGCCCGGATCGCGCCCGAGGCGATGGTCTGGTACCCGCAGGGCTTCCACGTGACGGCCGCGCTGCTGGACGGCTTCCTGCGGTCCTCGACCGCGCCCGGCTCGGCGACGAGCACCCTGGACCACTACCTCGGCTGGTCGCTGGCCGCGTACGCCCTGCTGGTGCTCGCGGTGCTCTGGGCCGCCGCGCGGATCGCCGGCCGGCTGCTCGACCCGCTGCGCGCCGCCGCCCTGGCCGGCGCGGTCACCGCGCTCGCCCTGGGCTCGGAGCTGGCCCGCTTCGTGGTGTACGGCTACCCGGGGGAGAGCCTGGGCCTGGCGCTGACCGCGATCCTGGTCGCGCTGGTGTGCCGTCCGGTGGACCGCACCGGCACCCAGCTCTGCCTGCTCGGGGCGCTCTGCGTCGGGGTCGGGTTCGCGTACCTGATGTTCCTGCCGGTGGTCGGGGCGCTGGTGCTGGCCTGGCTGGTCCGGCACCGGCGGGCGGTGCGCCGGCGGCCCTGGCTGGCCGCGACGGTGGCCCTGGCCACGGCCGTGCTCACGCCGCTGCCGAGCGTGGCGGGCCTGCTCTTCACCGACCAGGTCGACAACGCCGCGACCGGCGGCGGCGTCTTCCCGCGCTACGACGCCTATCTGGCGCTGACCGGCGTGGTCGCCGCGGGGCTGCTCGCCGGCGGCCTGCGGCTGCCGGTGTGGCGCCGGTACGCGGGCGCCCTGGGCGCGTCGCTGGCCTTCGCGGCCGGCTTCCACCTCTGGTTCACTCTGCAGGGCACCGACCCGCGCTACTACTACGGCAAGACCCTGCACCTGCTGCTGGTGGTCCTCTTCGTCGGGGTGGGCGCGGTGTTCCTGCTGCGGCCGGTCCCGTGGCGCGCGCGGCGCCACCCCGGCCGGTCCGGCCCGGTCGCCCGGGTGCTCGTGGCGCTGTCGCTGGTGGCGGCGACAGCCGGAGTGGCCGGCGTGGCGCGCGGTGGCGGGATCTTCGCCCAGCCGTTCGGCGCCCGCAGCACCACCTGGGCGGCGGCCTGGTGGTCGGGCCTGCTGGACCGGCCCCGGCAGGCCGACGTGACCGTGCGCGCGCTGGCCCACGCGCCGGTACGCGCCGGCGAGGTCACGGTCGTGGTCAGCGAGCACCGGCGGGAGGGCTACCTGGAGACGCTCTTCCTCGCCACCCTCCAGGGCACCCACGGCGACTCCGCGCCCGCGTTCTACAACCTGCCGCTGTCGGAGCCGGCCCGCTCGGCGGCCGTGGTGGAGCGGGAGCGGCGGCCGATCCGCTTCCTCGCCACCGGGCCGGAGGCCGCGGCGGTCGTCGAGGGTCTCCTGGCCGAGCGGCCGGAGCTGCGCTCCCGGGTCACCCTCGACCTGCTGCCCTGACGGCGGCCGTGAGTAGGGTGCCGACGTGCTCATCTCCCAGTACACGTACTTTGCCTTGAGTTCGACACAGGTGTCGGCAGTCCAGATCACCGCCCGGCTCGGCATCGAGCCCGATGAGGTGATCATTCGCGGCAGCCGTCGGGAAGAGCCGGTAATACCCGCCATGCATCGCTGGAAGGTCACTTGCCGCAAGCCCGGATTGACCGTCGACGAACAGGTCGCACGGATTGTGGACCGCTGTTCGACAACGCCGAACGCATTGGCGCACTTGCCGATGAGTTGGGGCGGATCGACGGGACGTCGTGCGCGAGCACGCTGCAAGTCGTCCGGGTGTTCGAACACCCGGACGGTGAGGAGGAGGACCTGAGCAGCCCGGTCGAAGGCTGGCAGAAGCTCCCTGGGCAACACCAACTGTTGGGCTGGCATCTCGACGGCCGAGCACTGGAGTTCCTTCGGCTGACGGGAGCGGAACTGGACGTGGACGAGTACGCCTACGGATGAAGCACTCAGGTCGACGATTTCGGGTTCAGTTGGTGGTGGGCGTCGCGACCCACCAGTCTGGTTTTTCTTCGCGCCAGGTTAGCTGGCCTGTGTAGTTCCAGTGCCTGCGGAGGTGTTCGAGGAGGTCTTGTTGGGCGGCCTCGATGGGTGCGTCTGGTGGCGTGTCGGGTAGGTCGCCGCATCCAACGGCTTCTGGTGTTTCCCAGACCGAGATCCGCCACCGGTCGGGCGTCCGGTAGAGCAGGACCTGTTGGACGACCCTGTTCATGAGGCTCCCTGCCTGCTGCCTGTAGGCGGCTACTCGGCGACGAAGACGCCCACGCCGGGCAGCGTCTCGGTCATCCCCTTGATCCGTAGCACCTGCATGGCGCGGTCGATCACCGGCTCGGTGACCCCGTAATGCTCGATCAACTCTCGCCGGCTGGGCAGCTTGGAGCCGGGCGAGAACTCGCCGGCCGCAATGCGTTCGGCGAGGTCATCGGCGATCTGCTCGTAGCGGTAACGCGGTGGCACGGTGTTCCCCTCGGTTGGCAACACGAGTAGACCACCTACGTCAGCCCTTGACTACCCAACGGTACCTATGGGAGGTTGCCGAGGAGGTCGATTCCCCCGGTTGGCGCTGTGGGCCGCCCTCGCCGGCGTGGATGCCCGGGCGCATACCCGCGATCGGGCATCCATGCCTCCGGACACCTGCGGCACGAGGAGGCGGCCGTGATCCCTTCCATGTCTTCAACAGGGCGATTCATGACCGAAGCCGCAGGGGCGAGCCGATGAAGCGGGTCTCTTACGACGAGTACGTCCTGGCAGTGGCGCTGACCCTCGCGCGCCGCCATCGGCCGGTCTGGTCATGGCGGCAATGGCGACGCGTCTGCCGGTGCGGAAGCGACCTGCCGTGTCGAAGCCGTCATCTCATCCCGATCAACCGTGGTCACTGGCCCCGCCAGAACGGCCCGAGATGACGACCCATCGTCCGATCGTGCCGACCTGGACGTGCGGCGGCTGCGGCACCGAGTGGCCCTGCCAGACCCGCCGCCGGGAACTGGTGGCCGAGTACGACCGCGCCCCGGTGTCGCTGGCCCTCTACCTGGCCGCCCAGCTCGTCGATGCCGCCCATGACCTGGCCCACGTTCCCGCCGGCCGCCTGCACCACCGGTTCCTCGGCTGGATCCGATGAGCATCCTGCGGGCCGGCGATGAGAAGTTCCACTACAGCGACGGCTCCCACCGGTGGATCCCGCCGGACCCGGACTACGACCAGGAGGTCTGGGACGAGCAGGTCCGCCAGCACAAACTGGGCCACCTGAGGAACGAGAGGCCGAAGGTGCGCATCCAACGCCTCGTCTGAACCCAGCAGTGCCGGCGGTTCCCCTCCGGGATCAGGCCGGCGTGGCGGCGAGGGCGGCGAGCACCGCGTCGGCCACCCGGCCCCGGCCCAGGCCATCCACGGTGGACCAGGCGCGGGCGGAGAGTGCGGCGCGGCGCTCCGGGGAGGCGAGCAGCCCGGTGAGGGTCCGGGCGGCGGCGGCCCGCGCCGCCCGCCCCGGCACCCCGGCGGCGGCCAGCTCCGGCAGCTCGCCGAGGCCGGCGACGAGACCGTGCGCGACCACCCGCTGGTACGACTCCCGCTGGTTGTCCACGACGCAGACCAGCGCGGACGGCGCGCCGAGGCAGCACAGCTCCCACGTCGACGTGCCGGCCGCGCTGACCACCAGGTCCGCCGCGCCGATCAGCGCGGGCAGCTCGTCGGTGGGCGGCACCGGGCGCAGCGACTGCCCCCGCCCCGGCGGCACCGCCGCCAGTTCCGCCTCCACCTCGGGGCGGCCGACCACGACGGTGAGGTCCATCGGGTGCCCGGTGGCCAGCAGCACCCGGGTCAGCACCGGGGCCGCCCCGACCGCGTCGGTGCCGCCGAAGAACGCCAGCACCCGGGGCCGGCCCACCGCCGTCGCGGGCCGGGGCGCCGCCGGCCGGGCGGCCACCACCGAGTCCCGCAGCAGGGCGTACGCGCTGCCGGCGAGCAGCCGGCCGGCCGGCGCGACGGTCGCCGCGCCGAAGTTCTGGTCCAGGTAGAGGTCGGCGTCCTGCCCCCGGGTGTCGCCGTCGACGACGGCCAGGGTCAGCACGCCCGCCGCGCGCAGCGCGCCCGCCCCGGCCGGGTCCAGCTCGTAGGAGTCGAGCACCATGACGTCCAGCGCGTGCCGGCGCGCGGTCGCCACCAGCTCCTGCGGGGTCTCCGGGCCGGGGTGCAGCGGGATGCCGCGGGCGGCCAGTTGCGCGCCCGCCCAGCCGACCCGCTCGACGGTGCCGAACATCTCGACCCGGGCGCCCCGGGCGAGGAACTCCTCGCCGAGGGCGAGACAGCGGACCAGGTGCCCGACGCCGCGCCGCGGCCCGGCGTCGCAGCGCAGTCCGACGCGTAGGGTGCTCAGGACTCCTCCAGCCGCTTCTGTCGTACGCCGGCGTTGACGGCACGCAGCGCCGGTTGCCCGTCGAGCCAGTCGGCGAGCTTGGCCAGCGGCACGCTGACGTCCCCGAAATGGTCGGTCACCGCCCGCACCAGGGTCCAGTCGGCCTCGGTGTCGAGCGTGAGCCGCAGGTCCGACCGGTCCGGGGTGAGCGTCACCCCGAGCACCCGGAACAGCTCCGGGCGGGAGTACGCGTACGAGGTCACGTGCACCCGGTGGTGGTCGGTGGCGAGCCGGTCCAGCGTCCGCAGCGTCTCCGCCCGGACGATCTCCACGTCCAGGCCCCGGGGGAGGGTACGGGCGATGGACGTGCTGGCGTAGTCGAGCCCGGGCACCGCGCGCCAGACCGCCGCGACCAGCGTGATGATCTCGGGGTCGAGCAGCGGGCAGTCGGCGGTGAAGCGCATCACCGCGTCGCCGGGGTAGGCGTCCAGCGCGCCGACGAAGCGGGTGAGCACGTCGTCGACGGGCCCCCGGTGCCACGCCACGCCCAGTCGGTCGCACTCAGCCACCACCGCGTCGTCGGCGGGCTCGGTGCTGGTGGCGACCACCAGGTCGGCGAGGACGGCGCTCTCCCGCGCGGCCCGCACCACCCGGCCGAGGACGCTGCGCCCGGCGAGCGGCCGGAGCACCTTGCCGGGCAGCCGGGACGAGCCCATCCGGGCCTGCACGACGCCCACGATCCGTGGGCCGGCCCCGGCCGTGCCCGCCTCGGGCGGCCGGCCGGCTCCCGTCGGTCCGGGTGCCGGCCGGGGGCCGGCGGCGGTCTGGTCGGGCGCCGCCGGGGTGCCGGCGGCCGGTGCGTCGGTCACTGTGTCTCCTCCGGCTTCGGGGCGAGGGCCTCTCGGGCCCGGCGCTTGGCCGCCCGGGCGCCCCGCTTCGCGATCCGCGCCGGGGCGATGGCCAGCCGGCCCACCCGGTAGCTGAGCGAGCCGCTGAGCAGGTGGATCGTCGCGTCGGCGCGGCGCAGCGCCCGCTCCCGCGAGGTGAGCAGTTCCTCGGTCCACTTGAGCAGCGCGGCCAGCCGGGTCAGCTCCTCGCGCTGGCGCAGCCACGCCTCCCGCAACTGCTGGTAGCTGCGACTGCCGATCGGTGGGTCGGTCGGCTCGACGGCCCGCAGCTCGGTGGCGAGGGCGACGCGCCCGTCGGCGTCCAGCCCGTGCAGGGCGGCGGCGATCGCCGCCTCGGCCTCCACGGCCGCGGCGACGGTCGGCCGGTCCAGGTCGTGGCCGGCGACGCCGCCGAGCACCACGGTCAGGCCCGCCACGTCCAGCGTGGACGTCCACGGGTGGGCGTACCCGCCGGTGAGCAACTCGGCGGCGAAGCGCCACAGGCTCCGGGCGAGTACCACGTCCACGGCGAGCGGTTCGGCGGCCCGCCAGCTCGGGTCGAGCACCGCGTAGGCGTCCCCGGTCACGACGACGTTGTCCACGCTGGCCAGCCCGAACGGGCCGGCGAGCCGGCCGTCGGCGTCGACCTGCCCGGCGAGCCAGCGCGCGTACCCGCCCAGGAGCCGGCGCAGCGCGTCCGTGTCCCGCCGCAGGCAGCCGTCCAGCAGCAGGGTGCGCAGCAGGCGCCCGTCCGGCACCGGCCCGGTGAGCGCCCCCGGGTCCCGGTACGCGGCCAGCCGGCTGGCGAACGGCGCCGCCGCCGGCCCGCCCCGGGTCTCCGCCTTGGCGGCCCGCCACCGCCAGCCGTCCGGGCCGTCGACCACCTCGACCACGCCGGCCCCGGGTGGCCCGGTCTGCACCAGCGCCACGGGCAGGTCGGCGCGCCCCCGAGCGGCCGGGTCCACAACAGCCGGGTCCGCAACAGCCGGGTCCGCAACAGCCGGGTCCGCAACAGCGGGGTCCGCGCCGGCCGGGCCTACGGTCGCCGGGGCGTCGGACTTGCGGGCGAGCACCAGCCAGGCCGGCGCCAGCTCGCCCGCCCGGCCGGCGTGCAGCGCGTCGACCGCGAGCCGGGCCGGGTCCTGGAGCACCGTGCCCCGGGCGACGGCGCGGGAGCACGCGCCGTGCAGCGCCGCGTCGAGGAACCCGGACGTGGTCCGCCGAGCCAGCGCGCCCGTGTCGACCAGCGCGGTCGGCGCCGCCGGGTGCGGGTACGCGGCGAAGCAGGCGTCCGCGCGCAGCCCCCGGGCGCCCAGCCGCCCGCGCAACTGCTCCAGGTTGGCCGGGCGGTCCGCGTCGAGCACCCCGCCGATCAGCCAGGCGGAGTCGTCACGCCCGGCGTACCAGGGGGAGGTGGCGACGAGCCGGTGCAGGCCGAGCGGGTTGTCCAGGCGCAGCAGCAGCGCGCCACCGGGGCGCAGCGCCGCCGTCAGGCGGTCGAGCACGCCGGTCCAGCCGAGCCGCGTCCCCTCCACCGACTCGACCGCGTCCAGGCCGGCGGCGGCGATCACCACGTCGAACCGCTCGCCCGCCGGCAGCCCGGCCGGGCCGGCCACCACGACCTGCGCGGCGCGCTCGGCGAGGGCGACCCCGTCGGGGTGGCTGCGCAGCAGGCAGGTCACCTCGGCGTGGGCCAGCCGGTCGAGCAGCGCGGGGTCGTGCGGCCCGGCCAGCAGCACCCGCGCGCCGGCGGGCACCACGCGGGCGGCCAGCGCCGCCAGCGGCCCGCCCTCGGCCAGGCGCTCCGCCGGCAGGTCGGACCAGGCCAGCATCTCCCCGCCCGGCAGCGCGATGCGCGGCGCCGTCTCAGTCGTCACTCTCGTCCTCCTGGAGGTTCGCCCACCCGAGCAGCTCGCGCAGCTCGGCCGGCGTGCAGCGGTGGTCGGTGCCCAGTTCGGCGCGGGCGATCGAGACGGCGGTGGGCAGGTCCACCTGCTCGCCGTGCAGCTCCGGCCACTGGCGGCGGATCCGGGCGGTCCCGCCGAAGGTGGGGTCCTCGTCCGCGAGCACCATCGGGTCGCCGTACACGGCCGGCTCGCAGCCGGCGGCGATGCCGTAGAAGATGGCGCTGGTCAGCCGGTTCGACGCCACCCGCCGGTGCCGGCGCAGCTCGGTGAGCTGCTTGTCGAGGAAGAGCGGGTCGGTGTCCTTCCACCAGTGGCCGCGGTAGCCGTGGCAGATCACCCGGAAGCCGGCGTTCTCGTAGAGCCGGCGCACCCGGCGCATGCCGTACTCGTGCCAGTAGAGGCAGACGGTGACCGGGCCGGGCTCGGTGTCGCGGATGCGGGCGATCAGCTCCCGGTGGTCGCCCCGCACGTGCTGACCCTCCCAGCCGTGGAACGGGTACCAGATGGTGCCTTCCCGTGCCGACTCCGGCGGGTCCTCCGGCCGCATGGCCAGCAGGTACGCGAAGGGCGCGCCGACGACGGTGACGTTGCGCCGCCCCACCGACCAGGCCCGCCGCCGGGTCTGCTCCGACCACAGCAGGCTCGGGGTCCGCTCGGCGTACGGGTGGCCGGGGGCGAGGCCGTCGCCGATGTTCCAGCCGTGCTGGACGTACCCGTTGATCCGGGGCGGATGGCCGTCGCCGAGCCCGGCGTAGCGGGCCAGCACGTGGGCGTGGCCGTAGAAGTGGTTCGCGTGGTGCATCGGGTCCCCTCAGGCGGCGGCACGGGCCGTGGCGGCGCGCAGCGCCGTGCCGAGGGCGTCGATGACGCGGTCCTGGTCGGCCTCGGTGAGGTCCGGGAACAGCGGCAGGGACAGCTGCTGCTCGTAGAACGACTCGGCCACGGGGCAGGACCCGCGCCGGTAGCCCAGGTCGGCGAAGGCCGGGTGCCAGTGCACGGGGATGTAGTTGACCTGCACCCCGATGCCGGCGGCGCGCATCCGGTCGTACACCTCGCGGCGGCGCCCGTCGAGCACGCGGATCGGGTAGAGGTGCCATGCCGGGGCGGCCCAGGACCGCCGGCCCGGGGTCAGCACGCCGGGCAGGTCGGCCAGCGCCTCGTCGTAGCGGGCGACCAGGCGGGCCCGGCGGGCCAGGAAGTCGCCGAGCCGACGCAACTGGCTGCGGCCCAGCGCGCAGAGCACGTCGGGCAGCCGGTAGTTCAGCCCGAACTCGTGCACCTCCTGGTGCCAGCCGCCCTCGTCCGGCCAGCGCTGCTCGTCGCGTTCCCGGACCAGGCCGATGTTGCGGAACCGGCGCGCCCGCTTCAGCAGGTGCGGGTCGGTGGCGGCGACCGCGCCGCCCTCGGCGGTGGTGAGGTTCTTCGTCGGGAAGAACGAGAACGTGGTCAGGTCCGCCAGCGAGCCGACCGGCCGCCCCCGGTAGGTGGCGCCGATCGAGTGCGCGGCGTCGGCGAGCAGCAGCGCGTCCGTGCCGGCGATCGCGGCGCGCAGCGCGTCGTAGTCGGCCGGGTGGCCGGCGTAGTCGACCGCGGAGACCACCCGGGTCCGGCTGGTCGTCGCCGCGGCGACCGCCGCCGGGTCGAGGGTGAACGTCTCGTCCTCGACGTCGGCGAAGACGATCTTTGCGCCGAGTGCGACCGCGCTGCTGGCGGTCGCCACGAACGTCATGGGCGGCACGATCACCTCGTCGCCGGGGCCGACCCCGGCCGCCGCGTACGCCACGTGCAGCGCCGCGGTGCCGTTGGAGACCGCCGCGCAGCCGGCCCCGCCGGTCCACGCCGCCAGGTCGGCCTCGAACCCGTCGACCTGCGGGCCGGTGGTGAGCCAGTCGCTGCGCAGGGCGGCGACCACGGCCGCGACGTCGTCCTCGGTCACCGACTGCCGGCCGTACGGGAGCAGCCCCGTCATGCGGCGATGCCGAGCATGTCGCGCAGCTGCTCCACGCTGAGCCACTCGTCGTTGCTGTCCGACTGGTACGCGAACCCGTCCGGCACCGGCTCGCAGCCGACCGGCGGCTGGTAGCCCCAGGTGGCGATGGTCGGCTGCACGATGTAGCGGTCCTTCGCGCGCAGGGTCCGGCGGCTGTCGTCCGGCGCGATCATCTCCTCGTGCAGCTTCTCGCCGGGGCGGATGCCGACCTCGTGCGTGGTGGCCTCCGGGGCGACCGCCTCGACCAGGTCGAGGATGCGCATGCTGGGAATCCGCGGGACGAACAGCTCGCCGCCCTGCATCTGGTCGAACGAGTCCATGACGAACTGGACCGCCTGGTCGAGGGTGATCCAGAACCGGGTCATCCGCTTGTCGGTGACCGGCAGGCTCTTGCCCTCGGCGGCCAGCCGGCGGAACAGCGGGACGACCGAGCCCCGGCTGCCGACCACGTTGCCGTAGCGGACGACCGCGAACCGGGTCGGGTGCTGCGCGGCGTAGTGGTTGGCCGAGACGAACAGCTTGTCGCCGACCAGCTTCGTCGCGCCGTACAGGTTGATCGGGCTGGACGCCTTGTCGGTGGAGAGCGCGATGACCTTCTTGACGCCGGCCTCGATCGCCGCGTCCACGACGTGCTGCGAGCCGGTGATGTTGGTGGCGATGAACTCCGACGGGTTGTACTCGGCGGTGTCCACCTGCTTGAGCGCGGCGGCGTGCACCACGTGGTCCACCCCGTGCATCGCGCGGGTCAGCCGGTGCCGGTCCCGGACGTCACCGATGAACCAGCGCAGCCGCGGGTCGTCGCCGAGCTGCTGGCGCAGCTCGTACTGCTTGAGTTCGTCGCGGGAGAACACCACCACCCGGGCCGGGTCGGCCTCGGTGAGGACGTGCCGGAGGAACGTCTTCCCGAAGGAACCGGTTCCGCCGGTGATCAGAATGGAAGACCCATTCAACTCGCTCAATTGGTGCTCCCGTGGTCGTGGTTGTTTCCGCGGCGACCTTGCCCGGTCGACCGGATCGAGACGCTAGACCCGGCGGGTTAACACCTCGACGCCCCTCGGTGAACGGTCGCCGCGCCTGACGTGAATGCGGAACACCTTGCAGGCAAACACTTTTCGCCAGTTCAGGGCCAGGTTGAGGGGCCTTCGGCCTCGGCTACACTCGGCCCGCACGCCGAGGCGTGCGGACCAGTTACGGAGGAAATCGCGGTGGAACTTCAGCGACTGAGGGTCGTCTTCCGCGCGGCGTTGGAGATTTCCGACGACGCCGTTGTGGACAGTCTCGAATATCGCGGAATCGAGAAGTGGGATTCGCTAGCGCACATGTCGTTGGTGGCCGCCATCGAGGACGAGTTCGGCGTCATGCTGGACACCGACGAAGTGATCGACCTCAGTTCCTTCGACCGCGCGCGGCAGATCCTGGAGAAGCACGGTGTCGTCCTCACCGACTGACACCGGCACGGCCGCCGCGTCCGGGCCGGGCGCCGGCCGGGACGCGCTCGCCCGTCGGGTCCTGGTCACCGGGTCGACCCGGGGCATCGGCCGCGCCGTCGCCCGGCGGCTCGCCGCGCAGGGCTGCGCGGTCGCGGTGCACGGCCGGCTGCCCGGCTCCGCCGACGAGGTGGCCGCCGAACTGCCCGGCGGACCGCACCTCGCGGTGCACGGCGACGTGGCGGAGCCCGACCAGGTCCGGGCGGCGATGCGCACCGTCTTCGCGCGGTGGCGGGGGCTGGACGCGCTGGTCGTCAACGCCGGGGTGCACGAGGCGGGGCTGCTGGGCTCGGTGCCGGACGAGACGGTGACCCGGCTGTTCGCGGTCAACGCGGCCGGTGCCGCGCACACGCTGCAACAGGGGTCGCGCCTGCTGCGCCGGGGCGACCGGCCGGCGGTGGTGCTCACCGCCTCGCTGGTCGGTTCGGCCGGAGCGGCCGGCCAGGCCGTCTACGCGGCCAGCAAGGCCGCCGTCGAGGGGCTCACCCGGGCCGCCGCGAAGGAGCTCGGTCCGGCCGGGATCCGGGTGAACGCGGTCGCGCCGGGCTTCATCCGCACCGACCTGCTGGCCGGCCTCGACGAGCCGGGCCGGCGGGCCCGCGTGGACGCCACGCCGCTGCGCCGGCTCGGCGAGCCGGAGGAGGTGGCCGAGGTGGTCGCGTTCCTGCTCTCCCCGGCCGCCGCCTTCGTCACCGGCCAGGTGCTCGGCGTGGACGGCGGGCTGACCCTGTGAACGGTCTGCCGCATCCCGACGCGGCCGGTCTGCCGCATCCCGACGCCCGCCTGGTGGACGCGGCGACCGGCCGGCAGGTCGGGGGCGCCGAACTCGCCGCCCGGGTCGCCGACCTCGCCGCGCTGCTCGACCGCGAACCACCGGGCGTGGTGTTCGCCGCCGCCCCCGCCGAGATCGACGCGGTGCTGCGGATCCTCGCGGCCTGGCAGGCCGGCCGCGCGGTCGCGCTGCTCGACCCGCAGGTCGCGCCGGTCGCGCTGCGCGAGCTGGTCGACCGGTTCCGCCCCGCCGTGCTGCTCACCGGCCCGGAGCCGGTCGACGGCTACGAGCCGGGCCCGGTCGGCCTCGGCGCGGCCTGGCGGCGCACCGGCCCCGCCGGGCCCGCGCCCCACCCCGACCTGGCGCTGCTGCTGACCACCTCCGGCTCGACCGGCAACCCGAAGCTCGTGCGGCTCTCCGGCGCGGCGGTGCGGGCCAACGCGGCGGCCATCGCCACCGCGCTCGGCATCGACGGCGACGAGGTGGCCCCCACCACCCTGCCGCTGCACTACACGTACGGGCTGTCGGTGCTCACCAGCCACCTGCACGCCGGCGCCACCGTGCTGCTGGAGCGCTCCGGCCTCACCTCCCGCGAGTTCTGGACCGCCGTCGACCGGCACCGGGTCACCTCCCTGGCCGCCGTGCCCTACCAGTACGAGATGCTGCGCCGGCTGCGCTTCGCGCCCGCCCGGCACGAACGGCTGCGGACGCTCACCCAGGCCGGCGGCCGGCTGCACCCGGAGCTGGTGGCGGACTTCCACGGCCGGATGGCCGAGGTGTCCGGCCGCCTCTTCGTCATGTACGGGCAGACCGAGGCGACCGCCCGGATGACGGTACTGCCGCCCGACCGGCTGCCGGAGAAGCTCGGCTCGGTGGGGCTGCCGGTGCCCGGCGGGGCGCTGTCGGTCCGCGCCGACGACGGCACGGAGACGACCGCGCCCGACCGGACCGGCGAGATCGTCTACCGGGGGCCCAACGTGATGATGGGCTACGCCGAGACGGCGGCCGACCTGGCCCGCCCCGACGAGCTGGGCGGCGTGCTCGCCACCGGCGACCTGGGCCGGCTCGACGCCGACGGGTTCCTGCACGTCACCGGCCGGATCAAGCGGATCGCCAAGGTGTTCGGGGTCCGGGTCAACCTCGACGACGTGGAACGGTCCCTCGGCCACCACGGGCCGGTCGCCGCGATCGCGGGCGCGGACCGGCTGGTGGTGGTGGCCGAGGGCGCCGACGCCGACCGGCTCGCCCGGATCCGCGCCGAGGTGGCGGAGGCGCTGGGCACCCACTCGTCCGGCGTCCAGGTGCGCGGCGTGGACGCCCTCCCACTGACCCCGACGGGCAAGCCCGACTACCGCGCGCTGGAGGCACAGTGCTGACCGAGGTGTTCACGCTCACCCAGCCCGAGAAGGAACACCGGCTCCGCGACGAACTGGTCGGGCTGCTGGCCCACCACCGGCGCCACTGCCCGCCGTACGCGCGGATCCTGGACGCCCTGGGCGGCGCGGACGGTGACGTCGGGACGCTGGCCGACCTGCCCTGGCTGCCGGTGCGGCTGTTCAAGACCCGCAAGCTGGCCAGCGTGCCGGACGACGAGGTGATCCGGGTGCTCACCTCCAGCGGCACCACCGGCGAGGTCAGCCGGATCCACCTGGACCGGGAGGCGGCGGCCACCCAGTCCCGGATGCTGGCTCGCACGCTGGGCGCCGTGCTCGGCCCGCGCCGGCTGCCGATGGTGGTGGTGGACCGGGCCGGCGTGGTCGGCGACCGGCGCTCCTACTCGGCGCGCGGCGCCGGGGCGCTCGGCATGGTCAACTTCGGCCGCGACCACCTGTGGCTGCTCGACGCCGACGACCGGCCGGACGTCGCGGCGCTCAAGGACTTCCTGGCCCGGCACGGGGACGCGCCGTTCCTGGTCTTCGGCTTCACCTTCATGGTCTGGCGCTACCTCTACGAGGTGGCCCGCGACCACGGACTCGACCTGTCGAACGGGATCCTGGTGCACTCCGGCGGCTGGAAGAAGCTCGCCGACCAGGCGGTGGACAACGCCGAGTTCCGCCGCCGGCTCGGCGCGGACACCGGCCTGGAGCGGATCCACAACTTCTACGGGATGGTCGAGCAGATCGGCACGGTCTTCCTGGAGGGTCCCGACGGCGGCTCCCTCTACTGCCCGGACTTCGCCGACGTCATCGTCCGCGACCCGGTCACCTGGCAGGAGGCGCCGATCGGCACGCCCGGCGTGATTGAGGTGCTCAGCACCCTGCCCATCTCCTACCCGGGCAACGTGCTGCTCACCGAGGACCTCGGGGTGGTACACGGCGTCGACGACGGGCACTGGCCGGGCAAGCGGTTCAGCGTGCTGGGCCGGCTGCCGCGCGCCGAGGCCCGGGGTTGCAGCGACACCTACGTCGGAGGTCAGGCATGACGGTACGGATGAGGTTCCCCGCCGGGCCGGAGGTGTCGGTGGACGACCTGCTGCCCCCGCCCGCCGACCCGCCGCTGACCGTCGGCGACGAGCGGATCGTGGACTTCCTGACCTCGGTCTCCCGGCGGCTGTTGGCCCCGGCGCTGGCCCGCCGCCACCCGGAGCTGGGCTCGCTCGGGTTCTTCCTGCGCCGCCGGGAGTTGCTGCGCGGCGTGGAGCGGCTGCACGCCGGGCTCGACGACGGGGTGCTCGCCTTCCCCCGGGGCGTGGTGTTCCACATCCCGCCCGCCAACGTGGACACCATCTTCGTCTACTCCTGGGCGCTGTCCGCGCTGGCCGGCAACACCAACGTCGTCCGGGTGTCGCCCCGCTCGGCGGCGGCGGCCGACGCGATCCTGGACGTGCTCAACGACAGCCTGGACGCCGCCGACCCGGTCGTGGGCCGTACCCAGCGCATGGTCACGTACGGCCACGACGACGCGGTGACCGGCCGGCTCAGCGCCGGCTGCGACGTCCGGGTCATCTGGGGCGGCGACCGGGCCGTGACCGCCGTGCGTCGGCACCCGCTGGCCCCCGCGGCGCGGGACCTCACCTTCCCCGACCGCTCGTCGTTCGCGGTGCTCTCGGTGGCCGGCTGGGAGGCCGCCCCGCTCGCCGCCCGGCGGGACGCCGTGGCGCGCTTCGCCAACGACGCCTACTGGTTCGACCAGGCGGCCTGCGCGTCGCCCCGGGCGGTGGTCCTGGTCGGCGACGAGCGGCGCGCCGACGCCGTCCGGGCCGAGTTCGTGGCCCTGCTCGGCGTGGCCGTGCGGGAGCGGGGCTGGGACGTGGACGCGGCGATGGCCGTCGAGAAGCGGGTCGGCGCGTACGGGCTGGCCGCCGACGGGGGAGTGGCCCGCATGGTGTTCCACGACAACCTCGTCACCTCGCTGGAGCTGGACGGGCCGGCGGCGATGCCCCGGGAGTGGCTCGGCGCGGGGACGTTCGGCTTCGTCACCCTGGGAGAGCTGGCGGAGCTGGCGCCGTTCGTGCGCCGGCGGGACCAGACGCTGACCCACTTCGGGTTCACCCGGTCCGAGCTGGTCGACTTCGCCCGGCGGCTCGGCGGCCGGGGCATCGACCGGATCGTGCCGTTCGGCGCGGCGCTGACCTTCGCGCCGGTCTGGGACGGCCACGACCTGCTCCGCGAGTTCGTCCGGCTGGTCACGGTCGCCGACTGATTCCGTACCCCGGCGCTCCGCCCGGGCGGTCGCACGAGGAAGCCGGCGCCCGCCCCGGGCGGGGTCGCACGAGGAAGGGGGCCCGGTCCGCGCGGACCGGGCCCCCTTTCGCGGTGCGGGTGGCCTCAGACGAGGTCCCAGCTCAGCGGCGTCCCCTTCGGCACGTCCCGGGTGAAGACGCGGCCGAGCACCCGGTCGAGGTCGGCCGGGGGAAGTCCGCCGGCCGGCCGGATCGAGCGCACGACCGCCGCGGTGACCGGGTCACCGGCCCGGACGTCCTCGACCACCCAGAGGGACCGACGGAACCGCAGCCCCTCCCGCTCGGTCGGGGTGGGCCCGATCTCGGTGCCGCCCAGCGCCGCCCACGCCCGCTCCGACTCGACGGTGAGGGCGGTCAGCTCCGCCGGCTCCAGCGAGAAGTCCGAGTCGACGCCCCCGTCGGCGCGGCGCAGCGTCACGTGCTTCTCGATCAGACAGGCGCCGAACGCCACCGAGGCGACCGGGACGCCGATGCCCGGCGTGTGGTCGGACAGGCCCACCGGCACGCCGAACGTGTCGGCCAGCACGGGCAGCCGGCGCAGGTTGCTGTCCTGCGGCGGCGCCGGGTAGGACGCCGTGCAGGCGAGCAGCACGATGCCGCCGGCGCCGCCCTCCCGGGCCGTGCGGACGGCCGCGTCGATCTCGCCGACGGTGGCCATCCCGGTGGAGATGACCAGCGGTTTGCCGGTGGCCGCGACGAGCCGGATCAGCGGCAGGTCCACCAGCTCCGACGACGCGATCTTGTACGCGGGCGCGTCCAGCTCCTCCAGCAGCTTCACCGCCGTCGCGTCGAACGGCGAGGAGAACACCGTCAGACCGTGCCGGCGGGCCCGCTCGAAGATCGGCGCGTGCCACTCGTACGGGGTGTGGGCGCGCTCGAAGAGCTGCCAGAGGCGCTCGCCGCCCCACAGGTCGTGCCCGTCGGAGAGGCGGAACGCGGGGGCGTCGACGTCGATGGTGATGGTGTCCGGCCGGTACGTCTGGAGCTTGAGCGCGTGCGCCCCGCTGGCCGCCACCGCGTCGACGATGGCGAGTGCCCGGTCCAGGCTGCCGTTGTGGTTGCCGGACATCTCCGCGACCACGAGGGGCCGCTCGCCGGGGCCGACCGCGTACGGGCCGATCTTGACTGTCGCCGTCATCTTCCTCTGCTCTTCTCCGTCCACACCACCTGGTGCGGCGTGCCGTCGATGTCCCGCTCGTAGCGCCGGACCTCGCGAAATCCGAAACGCCGGTGCAGGGCCAGCACCGGCTTGTTGGCGGCCAGCGTCTCGCCGCCCAGCGTCTGCGCCCCGAGGGTGTCGAAGGCGTACGCGATGGCGGCCCGCTCCAGCGACAGCCACGCCGGCAGCAGTTGCCCACGGGCGTCCAGGCCGTCGATGTCCAGGTAGAAGCCCCAGGCGAGGGCCCCGTCCGGGGCGGTGACCCCGGAGAACGTGACGATGCCGGACGGCACCTCGTCGTGCAGGTGCACCAGCACCCGCCGGTCCGGGTCGACCCGGACCCTCGTCCACCAGGCGGTGTGCTCGACCAGGCCGATCTCATGGCTGGTCAGGCTCACCGCGCGCACCTGCGGGTGGTTGCGCCAGAGCAGCATCCGGTGCAGGTCGCCGTCGTCGGCCGGCCGCAGTGGCCCGGCCACCGGAGGCTCGGCCGTCGGAAGCCCGGTCATCGGCGGCTCGCCATCGCGGTGGTCTGGTCCGCCGCCGTCCCGGTCGCGGGTCGCCCGGCCTCCGTGGCCTGCCCGGTCTCCGCGACCTGTCCGGCCTGGTCGGCCTCCGGCGAGGGGAGGGCCGGCGGGACGGGCCGGCCGCCCCGCATCCGGCCCGCCGCCCGGTGGGCCCGGCGCAGCGCCGCGTACGCGAGGTAGCTGTTCCGCCCGACCAGGCGGTGCTTGAGCCCCGCGACTCCGTCAGGGCGGGCGTAGCCCGCGTCGGGCAGGTAGCGGCGGTAGTGCTCGGCGACCCGGCGGAAGAACGCGCGGCGCAGCCGCGGGTGCAGCCGGCCGTCGTTGCCCGCCACCACCAGGTAGTGGCTGATCATCAGGGTGAACAGCTCGGCCCGCAGCCGGTCGTCCGGGGCGTGCCGGTCCAGCCAGTCGAAGAGCCGCTCGTACTGGTCGAAGGCGTCGAAGTGCCGGCGGCTGCGGGTGGAGGTGATCGCGCCGAGCCGGCCCTGCCGGTAGAGGTAGCAGACCCGGTCCAGCACGGAGATCCGCTCCGCGCCGATCAGCAGCGGGTGGCTGAACGGGATGTCCTCGTACCAGCCGGGGAAGAAGCGCAGCTCCAGCTCGGCCATGAACCCGCGGCGGACCACCTTGTTCCAGGCGGTGTGCTGCACCTTCAGCAATTGCGGCCGGTCGGCGAGGCGGACCACGCCCGGCACCCCGCGCAGCAGGTGGCTGCTCGCGTCGACCTCCCGCCGGCCGCCCTCGTGCACCCGCAGGTGGTCCAGCATCAGCACGTCGGGCCGGTCCCGGCGCAACCGGTCCAGCACCGCCGGGATCGTGCCCGGTGGCAGCCAGTCGTCGCTGTCGACGAACCAGACGTACGCGCCGGTGGCCACGTCGAGGCCGGCGTTGCGGGCCAGGCCGAGGCCGACGTTGTCGGTCAGGTGGACGGTGCGGATGCCGACCCGCCCGGCCGCGTACGACCGCAGCATCTCCCCGCAACGGTCCGGGGAGGCGTCGTCCACCGCGATCAGCTCCACCGCGCCCGCCTCGCCGGCCGGGATGTCGGCGCGGATCGACTCGAGGCACTGGTACAGGTACGGCTCGACGCCGTACACGGGCACGACGATGCTCAGCAGCGGCGCTTGCGTCGGCTCAATGACCACGCCGACACCATCGACCGCGCGGATGGACGGCCCCGGAACCTCACGTGGCCGGTGCGGGTGGAGTGTTTGAACAGCCGCCCAGCGTCGGGTTAACGGTTCAGGATCCGCCGTACCGGGCCGCCGACGGCCCGCTTGACCCGGGCCCGCAGGCGCTGCTCACGGAGCGTCTCCATGTCCGTCTGCAACTCGGTGTTGCGGTCACGCAGCCACTGGAGGCGCTCCAGCAGCACCTCGGGAGCGGTCGCGCCGGCCGGGCGCACGGCGGGCGGGTAGGTGGTGGCCCGCACCCGCGCGTCGAACCGGGCGGCGCTGTCGCCGTCGGCGAAGGCGTTGCCCAGGTCGTGCTTGGCGAGGAAGGCGAGCATCGTCTCGTAGCGTGCCTTGTGGCCGTCGTTGAGCGCCGTGTAGTCCGCCTCGTCGTAGAGCTGGGCGGCGTCGACGTCGGCCGGCACCTCCTTCATCACCCGGTGCGGGATGTCGAAGTACCGGGCCAGCTCCAGGGTGCGTGAGTCGTGCGCGAAGAGGTAGCCGGGCGTGCCGGCGACCAGCGCGGTGATGGTGCCGTGGATCCGGGTGCCGAAGGCGAACTCGAACCCGGAGAGGTAGTCCATCCAGGTCCAGGGGTCGACGAACATCCGCACCTTGTCCTCGGTGAACAGCGGGTGCGACGTGTGGATCGGGATCGCGCTGGACTTGCCCCGGTCGTCGGGGGCGTCGCCGTAGAGCAGGGTGCCGAGCGTCTTGAGATCCTGCGGCAGGTAGCGCAGGTTCGCGTACCGCTCGTGGTGCCGGGCGATGATCTTCGCCATCGACTTCACGTACGGCGAGACGGTCAGCGCGAGCCGGTCGTCGGGCGCCAGCGCCGCCTTCCGCTTCTCCACCCGCAGGCTGTCGCCGTGCAGGAACATCGACGGGCAGCCGATCACGTCCACGGCGGAGAAGCCCAGCGTGCGCAGGTAGCCCTCGGTGATCTCACCCCGTACGCCGATGCTGTGCGAGCGGTCGAGCACGGCCCGGACGAAGCGGGTGACGGCGTCGTCGATCGGGCGCAGGTACTCCCGGTTGCCCTTGACGTCGGTCTGCACGCCCACCCCGAGCACCACCACCGGGATCTTCAGCCGCTCGACGAGCTTCGTCATCAGTTCGATGCGGTGGGCGTAGCTGCGCCGGAAGGCGTTGGCGAGCGGGACGACGTAGACGTCGTACCGCTCGTTGATCATGTCGGCGTCGCGCGGGTTGACCTTGAACTCGGTCGGGGTGATCTCGGTGGTGCTGGTCTGCAGCAGCTTGTGCGCGGCGTGGCTGAAGACGAGGTTGCCGTTGTTCTCGCCGATCCAGTTCCTCTCGAAGGCCTCCTCCGGGGAGTAGACGTCGAACGGGCCCTTCTTTGCCCGCATCAGGATCCGCTGGTGCATCCGTCCCCGCCTCTCGTCACCTCCGGGTCACGGAATATTAGGCCACCGGCCGACCCTGGCACAGACGCGCGTCACTCCGCCACGGGCAGGGACGGAACCGTCACGCGGTGGACGGGGACGCAGGGGGACATCCGGGGCGGCGGGTAGGGTGCCCGGCGGCGGCGCCGACCGGAGGCCGCCGCGGGCCGTCCTGCGCCGCCCGCCACCGCCGAGGAGGAGACGTACGTGCTGGTGACCCTGCGGACCGCCGGGCCGCCGGCATGACGGGGGCCGCGACCGTCGCGCCGGAGGCCCGGCCCGCGCCCCCGGCCGGTCGGCTGCCCTCGTTGACCGGGCTACGCTGGGTGGCGGCCCTGCTCGTCTTCGGCTTCCACGCCGGCACGATGGGGATCATCGCCGAGCCGGACCACCGGGCAGTGGTGAACTGGGTCTTCACCCTGGGCCTGTCCGGCGTGCAGTTCTTCTTCATCCTCAGCGGTTTCGTGCTGGTGTGGTCGGCCCGGCCGACCGACTCCCGCCGGGCGTTCTGGCGTCGCCGGATCGCCAAGATCTGGCCCAGCCACGTGGCGCTGTGGGCGCTCGCCCTGCTGGTCGCGGCCTGGTTCGCCGACCCGGTGGACCGCGTCGTCGCGGTGGAGAACCTCTTCCTGCTCCAGGCGTGGGATCCCCGGCCGGGCGCCTTCTACAGCATCAACACGGTCAGTTGGTCGCTGTCCTGCGAGTTCTTCTTCTACCTCTGCCTGCCGCTGGCGCTGCCGCTGCTCCGCCGGGCCCGGCCGTGGGCACTGTGGACCGTGGTCGTCGCGGTGCCGCTGCTGATCCTGGCGCTCTGGCCGGCCCAGGCCCTGGTGCCCGAGGAGAGCCGTTGGTGGTTCACCCAGATCTTCCCGCCCGTCCGGTCCCTGGAGTTCTGGATGGGCGTGGCCGCCGCCGAGCTGATGCGGCGCGGGCGGTGGCGGGGGCCGGGCCTGCCGGTGGCGAGCCTGGTCTTCGTGGCCACCTGGGTGGTCGCCGCGCAGTGGGTACGCGCCGAGCTGTGGGCGGCGTTGCTCTCCGTGGCGTACATCCTGGTCATCACCGCGGCGGCGGACGCGGACGTGCGCGGTCGGCGGTCGCCGTGGCGGTCCCGGCCGATGGTCTGGCTCGGCGAGGTCTCCTTCGCCTTCTACCTGGTGCACGTGCTGGTGATGGTGACCGTGCTCCGGCTCACCGGCGACTGGGGCGTCGGGTACCGCGGCTGGTGGGGGCTGGCCGCGGTGCTCGGTTTCCTGCTGGTCAACCTGGCCCTCGCCGGAGCGTTGCACCGCTTCGTCGAGACGCCGATGATGCGGCTGCTCGGCCCGCGCCGCCCGGCCCGGGCGACGCCGCCGGTCGAGGGTGTGGCCGCCGCGCGGCAGCGACAGCCGGCCGTGCCGGGGGAGCGGGGACGCGTCGTGCCGCACCCCCGGCACGCCGAGCCGGAGGCGGACCACCGGCCGGCGTACGTCGAGTCTCCTGCGACCGCCGGCCGGCCGCACCCCCGGGCGTAGGACGACCGCGTCCATTGGCACAGGTCGACCAACTGGAGCGGCTGGACTACCCGTCCACCCTGGTCCGTGCGGTCCGGGTGGACGGCAGGACGCGCAGGGCACCGGGCCGGAGGGTCGCCGGGACCGCCGCACACGGGACACGCCGAGCGGCGATGCGGACCGGCGGCATCGGCGGTAGCGTGGTCGCGTGCTTCCCGTCGCGCTCACCTGTCCCCTGTGGTGGGTGGCGCGGTGGGCCGCGCGGCTGCTGACCGGCCTCGCCGTCGCGGTCGCGTTCGCCGTCGGCGCCGGGTCCCTCCCCGCCGCCCCGGCCCAGGCCGGAGTGCCGTCGACCGACACCTGGGTGCCCCCGGCTCACGCCTGGGCGCCCCCGGCCCCGGCGCTCCCCGTCACGCTGGCACCCGCCGGCCCGCCCGTGGCCGTCGCCGACCACCGCGTCGTCGCCGTCGGCGCCGCCCCCGACCGGGCCGCCGCAGCCCCCGACCGGGCCGCCGCAGCCCCCGACTGGGCCGCCACCGGCCCCGGCCACCCCGCCGCTTCGGCCGACCCGGGCGCAGCCGCCGGGGCCGTCACCGTCGGCCCGGCCCCCGCGTCGGTCGGGCACACCCCGGTGACGGCCGGCCCCCGGGGCCCGCCGCACGTCTGATCCGCACCACCCCGCGGGGCACGCGCGCCCCGCGCGGGCCCGCCGTACGGCGCAGGAAGGGCTCCTTCCGCTACCGCAGGCGTTGACAAGGGTGCCCGTCCTCCGCTCTCCACCACCCGCACCCGTCCCGGCGGCGGGACGTGGCGCCACCGCGCCCCGCCACCCGGGCGCCGCGTGCGCCCCGCTGCCGCACTCGCTCCCCGTGAGGTGCCGACCATGGAGACCGTCGTCTACCAGTTCCTGATCGAGGTGCCGCGGGCCGCCGCCATCTGGTCCGCCCTGCTCCTGCTGGCCCTGACCGTGCTCGCCGTGCTGGTCGCCCGCCCCGAGCGGGTCCGTCCCGCCGATGAGCCGGTCGCCCCGCCCGCGGTCGACCCCGTGGCGGAGGCGGCCGACCTGCGCCGTTACGCCGAGGAGGTGGCCGTCGCGGCGGGCCGGGCCGCCCACGCCGCCCGGCGGTGGCGGGCCGACTGGCTCGCCGCCCAGGAGGAGGCCGACCGGGCCTGGCGGGCGTACGACGAGGCGGAGACCGCCGCCCGCCGCTTCACCGGGGCCGCCGCCCTGCCCGCCCCGCGCACCCCGCGCACGCCCGCCGAGTACGCCGCCCGCGAGCGCTGGCTGCACCACGCGGCGGTGGCGGCCCACTGGCGCGGCGACCTCTCCACCCGCCAACTCCGGGAGGTGTTCGGCCGCCGGGCCGGCTGGGATCCCCGCCGGCACCCGGTCGAGCAGGAGATCGCGCTGGCCCGGGCGGTACGCGACGCGAAGCGGGCCGACCACCGGGCCGCCGCCGAGCGGGAACGGTCGGCGTGGCGGGACGCCGACCTGGCCGCCGAGGCGGCGCGGGCCCTGGCCGGCGAGGCGTACGCCGCAGCGGTCCGGCTCCGGCCGGGCCGGCTCCCGGCGGCCCGGCCCGTGTCCGCCGGGCGTCGGCCCGCGCTCGCCGCGCGCTGGCGGCCCGCGCGGGCGGGCTGAACCGCCGGGCAATTTCGTGACGCCGGTCATAGCGGTGGCGAACCGGTCATCCGGCGCGGCCCGGCCGATTCCCGCCGACGATTCCGCGCCGATGTCCGCCGCTCGTCCGGTTGTCGACGCAAGGTGCGTCGGGAAACGGTCGTCCCATTGAGTCGCGTCAGTGCCGAACTGACCGCAAAAAAAGTCCCGCGATCAAGGTTTAAGCAGGTGGAAGCGGGTTGGCAGGGCGCGGGCCGGCCAGTAGTGTCGGCCCGTCCGGTGCGGTACCCGATCGCAAGAGGCGACGCCGCGCCGACCCGCCTAATCGTGAACAGGCGAGCCGGGGACCCAGTGCAACATCGGGGTGAATCCGTGGGCCACGGCCCGCGGTAGGGCGTTCTTCCCGCCCGAATCCGTCAGCTAACCCGGTCGGCGGCGTCGGAAGGAGTTCCATCCCCGTGCAGCACCCACCCGCCCCCCGGTCGTTCCGGCGCCTCCACGGCGCCGCGGTGCCCGCGCTCGCCCGGCCGCACGCCGCGAGCTGACCCACCGGTCACCGCCCGTCGCCCGGCATCCCGGGCGCATCCCCTGAGTGGTCCACCACCGCCGGACGCCGTCCGCGCGGTCGGTCCCCCCTGCGCGGACCGGCGGCCGCTCACCCCCCGAGCCCGTGGAGGAAACCGTGAAGCACCACCTCAAGCGACAGCTCCGTCGCCTCACGTCCGAGCGTCCGTACCAGGTGGCCGCCGCGTCGGCCGCGGCGCTCGTGCTCGCGTCGGGCACCGGCGCGCTGCTGGCCGGCGCCGACGAGGCACCCGCCGCCGCACAGGCCCCGGTGGCCGTGAGCGAGCTGCGGGACGGCAGCGTCGCCTCGCGTGGCGACGCCCGCGTCGCGACCGCCCCGTCGACCGGCGCCCCGGCCGCGTCCAGCGCCGCTCCGTCGGCCAGCGCCACCAGCGCCGCCCCGAACCCCGACCTGACCCGCAAGCCGGAGCCGCCGAAGCCACCGAAGGCGAAGTCCCTGGACTACGACTACCAGGCCCAGACCACCTTCTACAACTGCGGTCCGGCCGCCGTCCGGCACGCCCTCAGCGCCGCCGGCATCGCGCGCAGCCAGGACGCCCTCGGCGCCCAGCTGGGCACCGACGAGATGGGCACCGACTCGGCCGAGGACACCACCCGGGTGCTGAACGCGACGGTGAAGGGTGACCCGTACCGGACCCGGATGATCCCGGGCGGTGCCGCGACCCCGGCGCAGATGGACCAGCTCCAGGCCGACGTGGTCGCCGCCATCACGGACGGGCGGGGCGTCGTGGTGAACGTCGCCGGCAGCGCCACGGACACCGACGGCGGCTGGCACTCGTTCCCCGGCGGCCACTACATCGCCGTCGTGGGCTACCAGGACGAGGGCCGGCTGGTGAAGATCGCCGACTCGGCGAACCCGGCGACCGCGTCGTACTGGATGTCCACCATCGCCCTGGCGAACTGGGCCGCCACCCGCGGCTACTCCGCCTGAGAAAGACACCCGTCGGGCGTCGACTCCCCACCCCGGGAGTCGGCGCCCGATGTCGTCTCCGGGTCACGGCCCTCGCCGGGGCGTACGGCGGGTGGCACACTGCGGCCTATGGTCGACGAATCGGGTGACCGGGACGGCCGGCGCGTCCTGCTGCTGCTGCACGGCATGGGCGCGACCGGGGACGTGTGGCTGCCCTGGGCGCCGTTGCTGGAGCGCCGGTGGACGGGGCGGTGGCTGGCGCCGGACCTCGCCGGCCACGGCTGGTCGCCGCCGCTGCCGGCGTACTCGTTCGCCGGGCTGGCCGACCGGATCGCCGCGGGGCTCGCGGCGGGGGACCGGCTCGTCGTGCTGGGGCACTCCCTCGGCGGCGTGGTCGGGCTGGCGCTGGCCGCCCGCCGCGCCGGGCTGCCGGTCGACGCCGTGGTCGGGCTCGGCATCAAGGCCGTCTGGTCCCCGGCCGAGCTGGCGAAGGCCGGGGAGCTGGCCGCCCGGCCGGTGACCTGGTTCGCCAGCCGGGACGAGGCGGCCCGCCGGTACCTGCGGGTGGCCGGCCTGACCGGGCTCTTCGCGCCGGACCACCCCGTGGTCGAGGCCGGGCTGCGGCAGGTCGACGGCCGCTGGCGGCTGGCGATGGACCCCGCCGCGTTCGGGGTGGGGGAGCCGGACCTGCCGACCCTGCTGGCGGCGACGGACGTGCCGGTGCTGCTGGCCCGCGGCGAGCACGACCCCATGGTCACCGACGCCCAGCTCAAGGAGCTGGGCGTGCCGGTCGCCACCCTGCCCGGCCTGGGCCACAACGCCCACGTCGAGGCCCCCGAGGCCGTCCTGGAGCTGGTCGACCCGTACCGCTGACCCGCGAGGTGCCGGCCGGTCAGGTGGTGGCGGAGAGGGTCGCCCCGTCCGGCTCGACCGGCAGGCCGGTCCCGCCAACGGCGCGCGGCGTCGGCGGGTTCCAGTCCGCGTCGAGCTGCCGCCGCGCGGCGTCGAGGAACGCCTCGGCGTACGCCTCGGCCGGGAAGTCGCCCAGGTAGCGGCTCCGGGTGGCCCAGCGGGCGGCGGCGAGCGGGTCGGTGTCGAGCAGCGCGGCCAGCACCTCGTCCACGTTGGACATGTCGCGGCGCAGCACGTAACCCGAGCCGGCCAGCGGGAACCGCTCCGCGAACCGGTCGCCCTCGTCGCCCATGTCGGTGACCGCGTACGGCTTGCCGGAGTAGAGGTAGTCGGAGATCACCCCCGACACGTCGGAGACCAGCGCGTCCGAGCGGTTCACGCACTCCGTCAGGGTCAGCTCGCGGGTGGCGGCGGCGCCGAAGACGTGCTGCCGGCCGGTACGGGCCCGGTCCGCGGCCAGCAGCTCCGTGAGCCGGCCCAGCTGCCGCGCCGAGGCCGGGTTCTGCGACGTGTACGGGTGGGCCCGCAGGATCACCGTCGCGCCCCGCGCCAGCAGCCCGCGCAGCAGCGCCTCGGCAACTGGCAGGGAGCAGTAGTTGGCGTCCGCGTGGTGGCCCGTCCAGGTCGGCGTGTAGAGCACCGTGGGGTTCGGCAGGCCGCGTACCGGCTCCGACCGGACCTCGATCGACTCGACCTGCGGCCGGCCGACCACCACGAACTTCTCCGCCGGGATGTCCACGCCCGCGCGGGCGTACCGGTCGACGGCGGCCTGACCGGCGACGAAGATCCGGTCGAAGATGGCGGAGACCGGGTTGGCGCTGGGCGCCTTGTCGCTGTCGCCGTGGTGCAGCTGGACGTGGGTGAGCTGGGTGAAGCGGATGCAGTGGCTGTTCTTCGCGCCGTGGTTGACGTAGAACGCTACCCGCAGGCTCGGCACCAGCGCCTCGTCCATCGCCTTGGTGGTGGGGCAGTAGACCACCGGCGCCGTGGTGGCCGCGGCGACGGTGGGCAGGAACTCCGGCTCCCGCACCATGACCAGGAACGGCCGGCCGATCCGCTCCAGGTAGGGCAGCCACATGGTGACCTGGTATTCCGAGCCGGGCGGGGCGGAGAAGTGGAGCAGGAACTCGGGCTGGTGCCGGCGCAGCGCGCGGGAGACCGCCGACCCGCCGGCCCCCGGCCGGAACCGCCGCCGGGCCAGGTCCAGCCCGACGGCCCCGGCGCCGGCGGCGACCAGCGCGACGGCGCCCAGCGCCACAGCGGCCGGCAGGGTCGCGGCGGCGGCTGCCGCCACCACGGCGAGCAGCCCCAGCAGGGCGTCGCCGAGGCGCGCGGCGACCAGGGGCGTCCAGGTGCGCACCGGCAGGTTCGCGGCGCGCACCTCCAGGCCGCCGGCGTCCCGCAGCGGCCCGACGAGCAGCACCAGCCCCAGCAGGACCAGCGCCGTCGCGGCCAGCGCGGGGTCGAAACCGGCCTCGAGGCGCCGGGCGTACCCGACCAGGACCGCTGCCGCGACCAGCGCGGTCTCGGCGGCGCTGTCGGCGCCCGGGCGGACCCGCCGTTCCCAGGCGGCCGCCGCGAGGGCGGCCACCGCCAGCCCCAGCCCCCAGCCGGTCGCGCCGGTCAGCGCGACGACGAGGAACGCCAGCACCGCCAGGCCGGTGGCCAGGGCGCGGGCGATCAGCTTCCGGACCAGGTCACCACGCATGTCGGCTCCGTTCCCCGCCGTGGCCCGAGACCCGCGTCAGCCGGCGCTGGCCGGGCTGGCGGCCCGCTCGGCCTGCCCCGGCACCGGCTGGGCCGGTACCTCGCCCGGCGCGCGGCGCACGTCGATGACCTGACCGGTCAGGTCCGAGATCAGCACGTCCAGCGAGGCCTGGGCGACGGTCTCGGCGGCGAGCAGGGTGTGCTCCGGCTCCTCGCCGAACGCCTTCGTGCGCATGGGGGTCGCGGTGCGCTCGGGGTTGATGCAGTTGACCCGTACGCCGAACTCGGCCCACTCGTCGGAGAGCGCCTGGGTGAGGTTGACCAGGGCCGCCTTGGTGGAGGAGTAGAGGGCGTACTGGGCGCGGCCCCGGGTGTAGGAGCTGGACGTGTAGAGCAGCAGCTGGCCCTTGGTCTGCTGGAGGTAGGGCAGCGACTGGCGGGCGGCGATGACCGGCCCGACGAAGTTGACCTGGAGCACCCGGTCCATGGTCTCCTCGTCCATCTCGACGAGGGCGCCCTTCTCCAGGATGCCGGCGGTGACCACCACGTGGTCGATCCGGCCGGTGGCCTCGAAGGCGGTCTTCAGCGCCGCCTCGACGTCCGCGGCGCGCTCCACGTGGGTGCCGGTGCTGGAGCGGCTGAACGGGAAGACCTGCGCGCCGTAGCGGCGGGCCAGCTCGGCCAGGTCGTGGCCGATGCCGTAGCTGCCGCCGAAGATGACGATGGTCCGGCCGGTCAGCTCCTCGGTGTAGCTGCGGTGGTCGGTGACCCGGGGGGCCTGCGCGGCGGCGAGCTGGAACAGCTTGTCCGCGAGGTGCACGTCGACCGGGTGGGTGACCTTGATGTTCTCGTCGGAGCCGTCGATGACCTTGATCGGCGTGCCCGGCAGGTAGCGCAGCACGACGCCGCAGTCGTCGGTGGCGGCGAAGTGGGGGTCGCCCTCGGCGATCCGGTACGCCTCGCGGATCGTGCCCGACCGGAACGCCTGCGGGGTCTGGCCGCGGCGCAGCGACGAGCGCACCGGGATGTCGGTGATGCAGTCGTCCTCGTCGACCTGGATGATCGTGTCGGCCGACGGGATGGCCACGTCGACCGCGGAGTACGTCCAGAGCGCGTTCACGCACTCCCGGACGATCCGGCCGCTGACCAGGGGCCGCACCGCGTCGTGGAAGAGGATGTTGCAGTCGCCCTCGCCGACCGCGTCCAGCGCGATGCGGGTGGTGGCGTTACGGGTGTCGCCGCCCTCGATGACCTTGGTGACCTTGCGGAAGCCGGCCTTGTCGACGATCTGCTGGGCGTCGGCGACGTGGCCGGTGGCCATCAGCACGATGATCTCGTCGATCTCGGGGGCGGCCTCGAAGACCGCCAGGGTGTGCTCGATGATCGGCTTGCCGGCGATCTTCAGCAGCTGCTTCGGGATGCCGAGACCCAGCCGGGTCCCGGTGCCGCCGGCCAGCACCACCGCCACCGTCCGCGAGGGCCGCCACGGCGCCGGGGTCTCCGGTGTGGCGTCCGGGCCAGTGGTGTGGTCCTGCGTCATTGCCGAATCCTCACTCTCAGGGGTGCGTGAACAGACGGTTCCGCCCGCGCGGCGACCGGATGAACCTTAACGCGCCGACCACGTCGCCCCAACGGGACGACGCGGTCCGCCGGCATCTCCGTCGATGCCGTCCGGCGCGCTACTTGCCGTTGGCGAACGCCTCGTACGCCCGCAGGACCTCGTCGGTCGGGCCGTCCATGCGCAGGACGCCCGATTCCAGCCAGATCGTCCGCTCACAGGTGTCCCTGATCGAGGAGAGCTGGTGGCTGACGAGGAACACCGTGCCGGCGCTCTCCCGCAGCTCCCGCACCCGCTGCTCGCTGCGCTTGCGGAAGCCCTTGTCGCCGGTGGCGAGCGCCTCGTCGATGAGCAGCACGTCGTGCTTCTTGGCCGCGGCGATGGAGAAGCGCAGCCGGGCCGCCATGCCGGAGGAGTAGGTGCGCATCGGCAGCGAGGCGAAGTCGCCCCGCTGGTTGATCCCGGAGAACTCGATGATCTCCGGGGTCTGCCGCTGCACCTCCGCCGGCGGCATCCCCATGGCCAGGCAGCCCAGCACCACGTTGCGCTCGCCGGAGAGGTCGTTGAGCAGGGCCGCGTTCACGCCGAGCAGCGAGGGCTGTCCCTGGGTGTAGACCGCGCCGCGGTTGACCGGCAGCAGGCCGGCGATCGCCCGCAGCATGGTCGACTTGCCCGAGCCGTTGCTGCCGATCAGCCCGATCGCCTCGCCCCGGTACGCGGTGAAGCTGACCCCCTTGACCGCGTGCACCTCCCGGATGTTCGGCGCCGAGGTGCGGCTGACCATCCGCTTGAGCGCGCCGACCGGGCCGCCGCCCCCGCCGCCGCCCTTGTGCACCCGGTAGATCACGTGCGCGTCGTCGACCACCACGGTCGGCACCCGGTCCTGGACCCGGGGCAGCGTCACCGTCACGTCGTTGGACGACTCGAACTGCTCAACCACGGCCGTACTCCTGTTCGCCCCGCCAGAAGTAGATGAAACCCCCGACGCCCATCACGATCGCCCAGCCCGCCGCGGCCAGCCAGAGCTGGAGCACGGAGGAGCTGAGCAGCGGCGCCTGCTCCAGCAGCGCGACGCGGGCCAGCTCGATGTAGACCAGCGCCGGGTTGAACTCGACCAGCCGGGAGGCCCAGGCGGGCAGCTGCTCCTCGAAGAGCGCCACGCTGTAGAGCACGCCGGAGCCGTACATCCAGGTGCGCAGGACGAAGGGCATGACCTGCTTGAGGTCCGCCAGCTTCGCGCCCATCCGGGCTACCGTCATGGTGAGGCCGGCGTTGAAGACCGTCTGGAGCATGATCGCCGGGACGAGCAGCAGCCAGGCGAAGGTGATCGGCTCGCCGGTCACCAGCACGATGGCGAGGAGCACCACCATCGAGCCGAGGAGCTGCTGGAACTGGGTGACCGTGACGGCCAGCGGCAGGCAGGCCCGGGGGAAGTGCAGCGCCCGGATAAGGCCCAGGTTGCCGGTGATCGACTGGGTGCCGTTCTGCACGGCGGTCTGGGTGAAGTTGAAGATGAACAGACCGGTGCAGAGGTAGGCGATGAAGTTCGGGATGCTGTCCTGCTTCAGCACCACGCCGAAGATCAGGTAGTAGACCGCCGCGTTGGTCAGCGGGGTGAGCACCTGCCACAGCTGCCCGAGCCGGGCGTTGCTGAACGACGCGACGAGCTTCGCGTTGGCGTACGCGGCGATGAAGTGCCGGTAGCGCCAGAGCCGCCGGGCGTACTCGGCCAGGGGCGGCCGCTCGCCGGCGACCCGGAGCCCGTGGCGGGCGGCCAGCTGCGCCTGGGTGAGGCCGGAGTCGGGGTCGGCCAGCGCGGTGTTGGCCATGGGATGGGCGCTCCGATCTTTCGTGACGACGGATGAGGCGCGACGATGGAACCAAGCGGGGAGCGCCGCCTCGCCGCTGCGTGGACAGTAGTCCGAAACACGTCGGGACGCAACCGTACCGTCGTTGCGCTACATTGTTCCTCGTGACAGCCGAGACGAGCTCCAGGTGACGACCGGAAAGAGGCGGGCGCCGGCCGGCGCGGCGGTGCTGCGGGACGACATCACCACGGCGATCCGCCGCGCGCTGATGCAGGAGCTCGCCGCGGTCGGCTACGGCCGGCTCTCCATCGAGGCGGTGGCCCGTCGGGCCGGGGTGAGCAAGACCGCGATCTACCGGCGCTGGAGCTCCAAGCTCGAACTGGTGCTGGAGATCGTCGCCGCGGCGGCCGCCGGCAAGCTGCCGGCGCTGGACACCGGCACCCTGCGCGGCGACCTCCAACTGCTCTTCCAGGTCGTGGCGCACGCGCTGCGGCACCCGCTGGCCTCGCAGATCATCCCCGACCTGCTCGCCGAAGCGGCCCGCAACCCGACCATCGACCAGACCCTCCAGCAGCTGCTGCGGGCGCGGCAGCAGGAGATCGGCGGCCGGCTGATCGGCCGCGCCGTGCAGCGCGGCGAGCTGCCGCCCGACACCGACCCCGACGCGGCCGTCGACCTGATCGTCGGCCCGCTCTACTGGCGGCTGGCGATCGCGCGGACCCCGCTCACCGACGCGTACCTGGACACGCTGGTCGAGGCGGTGGCCGCCGGGCTCGGCGCCGGCGCCGGCGTGCCCCGCCCCCGCTCGGCGGCCACCGACGCCACGCGCGCCTGACCGGCCGCCCCGGCGCGTCCGGGGCCGGCGCCGCCCGCCCCGTGCGGGCCCCGGGAACTCGCCCGTCCCGAACCCGTGCGGGCCCGGGAACTCGCCGGCCGCCCCGGCGTGTGCCCCGGGCCGGCGCCGCCCGCCCCGAAGGCCCGTCGGGTCAGCGCGGCGCGTCGACCGGCAGCCGGGAGACGATGTGCCGGGCGATCTCCAGCGAGCTGGTCGCGGCGGGGGAGGGCGCGTTGAGCACGTGCACCTGCCGGTCCGCCTCGACGATGAGGAAGTCGTCCACCAGCCCGCCGTCGGGCAGGATCGCCTGGGCGCGGACGCCGGCGCCGGCCCGGACGATGTCCGCCGGGGTCAGCTCCGGCACCAGCCGGGCCAGGCTCGCCGCGAACCGCTTCTTCGACAGCGACCGGGCCACCTCGGTGAGCCCGTAGCGGTAGTGCCGGCGGCCCAGCGCCCACAGGCCCCGGTAGGTCAGCTCGTCCCAGATGTCGCGCGGGCTGATCCGGCCCCAGGAGTAGCCCTCCCGGGCGGTCGCCAGCACGGCGTTCGGGCCGGCGTGCACGCTGCCGTCGATCATCTTGGTCAGGTGCACCCCGAGGAACGGGAACTGCGGGTCCGGCACCGGGTAGATCAGCCCCCGCACCAGGCCCTGCCGCTGCGGCACCAGCTCGTAGTACTCGCCCCGGAACGGCACGATCCGCACCGGCGTGGGCACCCCGGCCAGCCGGGAGATGCGGTCGGCGTGCAGGCCGGCGCAGTTGACCAGGACGTCCGCGACGACCTCGCCCCTGGTGGTGCTGACCACCACGCCCTCGGGGCGGGTGGCCACGCCGGTGACCTCGGTCTCGGTGCGCAGCTCCGCCCCGCCCGCCGCGAGCAGTTCGGCGAGCTTGCGGCAGACCGCCCCGAAGTCGACGATGCCGGTCGAGGCGACGTGCAGCGCGGCGACGGCCGCGACGTGCGGCTCGTACTCGGCCGCCTCGGCGGCCTCGATCAGCCGCGCCGGCAGGCCGTTGGCCGTGGCCCGCTCGTGCAGGGCGCGCAGCCGGGGCAGCTCCTCCGGGTCGGTGGCGACGATCAGCTTGCCGCAGATGTCGTACGCGAGCCCGTGCTGCTCGCAGAACTCGACCATCGACGCGCTGCCGGCCTTGCACATGGTGGCCTTCAGGCTGCCCGGCTTGTAGTAGACGCCGGCGTGGATGACGCCCGAGTTGTGCCCCGTCTGGTGGGCCGCCCAGCCGGCCTCCTTCTCCAGCACGGTGACCCGGTCCCCGGGCCGGTCGGTCATCAGCCGGTGTGCCACGGCGAGCCCGACGATGCCGCCACCCACCACCACGAACCTGGTCATCTCATCTCCCCTGCCGACGCCGCGACCGATGGTAACCAAGCCGTCCCGCGTGCCCGACTCGCGGACGACCCGCCCGGTTGGCCTAGACTGCTCCGGGTCCATCACTCTGGGGGTCACATGTCTGAGGTCATCGCGCTCGGCCAGCCCACGGTCGGCGAGGCGGAGCTCGCGGCCATCGCCGAGGTCTTCGCCTCCGGCTGGCTCGCCGGCTCCGGGCCCACCTGCCGCCGCTTCGAGGAGCGCTTCGCCGCCACCGCCGGCACCCGGCACGCCCTCGCCACCAGCAACTGCGGCTCGGCGCTGCACCTGGCGCTGCTCACGCTCGGTGTCAAGCCGGGTGACGAGATGATCGTCGGCGACTACACCTTCCCGGCCACCGGGCACTCGGTGATGTGGGCCGGCGCCACGCCGGTCTTCGCCGACGTGCGGCCCGACACCTGGACGGTCGACCCGGCCGCCGTCGAGGCCGCGATCACCCCGCGCACCGTCGGCATCATCGCCGTCGACGCGTTCGGGCAGCCGGCCGACTACGACGAGCTGCGCGCCATCGCCGACAAGCACGGCCTGTTCCTGGTCGAGGACGCCGCCTGCTCCGCCGGCGCCACCTACAAGGGCCGGCCGGCCGGCAGCCTGGCCGACGTCGCCACCTTCAGCTTCCACGGCCGCAAGGGCATCACCGCCGGCGAGGGCGGGGCCTACGTCACCGACCGCGACGACCTCGCCGCCCACGCCCGCAAGCTGCACACGTACGGGGTGGAGGGGGCGCTCACCCGCGCCGAGCTGTCGCACCTGCCGATCCCGACCTTCACCGAGCTGGGCTACAACTACCGGCTCTCGGACATCTCCGCGGCGATCATGCTCGCCCAGCTCGACCGGCTGCCGGACCTGCTGGCCGCGAAGCGCCGCACCGCGGCCCGCTACGGCGAGCTGCTCAAGGACCACGAGCTGATCACCACCCCGTACGAGGCGCCCGACCGCGAGCACCCCTGGCAGTCGTACGTCGTCACGCTGGCGCCCTCGGTCGACCGGGGCGCGGTGGCGCTGGCCCTGCGGGAGCGCGGCGTGCAGTGCACCTTCGGCACGTACGCCTCGCACGTCCAGCCGCTCTACGGCCAGACCACGCCCTGCCCGGTCTCGGCGGACCTGTTCGCCCGGCACCTGGCCATCCCGATGCACGCCAACCTCACCGACGCCCAGGTCGAGACCGTCGCGGCCACGCTGGTGGACGTCGTCAACACCGCGGCCGCCAGCCGCTGACCCAAGGAAGGACACGCTCCGCCATGTCGAAGCAGACCGTCTTCATCACCGGAGGCGCGGGTTTCATCGGCCTGCACGTGGTGCCGATTCTGTTGGAGAAGGGCTACAAGGTCCGCATCTTCGACAACATGTTCCGCGGTGACCGGGACCGCGTCGCGGAGCTGGTGGCCACCGGCGACGTCGAGCTGATCGACCAGGACGTCCGCTACGGCGGCGCCGTGCACGCGGCCATGAAGGGCTGCGACTACGTGATCCACCTGGCCGCGGTCTCGATCAACAAGAGCCAGGCCGACCCGTACGAGTCGATCGACATCAACATGGTCGGCAACCACAACGTGTTCGCCGCCGCCGCCGACCACGGCGTCAAGCGGCTGGTCTTCGCGTCGTCGGCTTCGGTCTACGGCGACCCGAAGAAGCTGCCGATGCACGAGGACGACCGGCTCGACCCGCTCACCCCGTACTGCATCTCGAAGCGGGCCGGCGAGGACCTGCTCGGCTTCTACCAGCGCAGCAAGGGCCTGAACTGGATCGCCCTGCGGTTCTTCAACGTCTACGGCCCCGGCCAGAAGCCGACCGCCTACTACACCTCGGTGATCAACCACTTCGTGAAGCGGCTCAAGCACGGCGAGCCGCCGGTCATCGACGGCAAGGGCGAGCAGTCGATGGACTTCATCCACGTCCACGACATCGCCCGCTCGGTGGTCGCCGCGATGGAGGCCGAGCAGGGCAACGTGCCGGTCAACATCGGCACCGGCATCGACACCTCGATCGCCACCCTGGCCGAGATCCTGATCAAGGCCGTCGGCGTCGACGTGCAGCCGCAGTTCAACCCGCGTGAGGTGCTGGTCAGCCGCCGCGCCGCCGACATCACCCGGGCCCGTGAGGTGCTCGGCTGGGAGCCGACCATCGCCGTCGAGGACGGGATGACCGACCTCATCAAGACCGAGGTCGCGTGACCCAGTCGCCGTCCGCCGGGGGCCCGTCGTCGCACGGGCTCCCGGCGAACCCGTACAACCCGCACGCGTGGGTGATCGGCGAGCCGGTGATCGGCGCGGGCACGTGGATCGGCGCGTTCACCGTCATCGACGGTTCCGGCGGGCTGACCATCGGCGCCGGCTGCGACATCAGCTGCGGCGCGCAGATCTACACCCACTCCACCGCCCGGCGTTGCGTGTCGGGGCGTGCCCATGCTTCCGTGGACCGGGCGCCGGTGGTGATCGGCGACCGGGTGTTCATCGGGGCGAACGCGACCGTGATGATGGGCGTCACCATCGGTGACGGCGCGGTCGTCGGCGCGGGGGCCGTGGTCACCAGAGACGTGCCACCGGGGGCGGTCGTGACGGGGGTCCCCGCCCGGGTGGTCTCCACAGTCGAGTTGGACGGCGGCGATGTCCGGTTCGTCCCTGTAGCGGAGAGCTAGGAGCACCCCTCCCGTGCGTATCGCAGTGGTCAACAACTTCTTCCCGCCGCGCGCGGGCGGAAGCTCGCACCTGTCCGAGTCGCTCGCCAAGGGCTACGCCGCCGAGGGGCACGACGTGCTGGTGCTCACGGCCGCCTACCAGGACGCCCCGGCGGTCGAGGAGCGCGACGGGCTGCGGATCGTCCGGCTGCCGGCGTGGATGCTGCCGCAGACCCGGCTGGCCGTGAGCTTCGACATCTCGTTCACCACCCGGCCCAGCCTGCTGCGCCGGGTCCGCAAGCTGCTCGACGAGTTCCGGCCGGACGCCATCCACCAGCACGGCCAGTTCTTCGACCTGACCTGGGCGACCGCGCTCTACGCGCGCAAGCGCGGGGTGCCGGCGCTGCTGTCCATCCACACCCGGCTGGAGAACCCGCAGGCCCGCTACGCGAAGGTGTTCCGCGGGCTGGACGCGACCATGGTCAAGCCGTTCATGTGGCGGTCCAAGCCGCGGCTCGTGGTGATGGACGTGCTCATGCAGGAGTACATCGAGGCCCGCTACCGGGGCGCGCACTCCGGCCTGGTGCCGATCCCGGTCGGGGTGGACCCGGACTGGGTGGTCGGCGGCAACGCCCAGCGGGTTCGCGAGCGGCACGACCTGGGCACCTCGCCGGTGATCCTGTCGGTGGGGCACGTGATCCCGCTGCGCGACCGCATCGCGCTGGTCGAGGCGCTGCCCGAGGTGTTGGCCAAGGTGCCGGACGCGAAGCTGCTCATCTGCGGCCAGGTCTACTACGGGGTGTTCGCGGAGCGGGCCCGGGCGCTCGGCGTCGAGCACGCCGTCATCGCGGCCGGCAAGGTGGCCAAGAGCGAGATCCCCGACTACCTGGCCGCCGCGACGGTGGAGTCGCACGAGCAGGGGCTCGGCCTCGGCACGGCGACCCTGGAGGCGATGGCGGCGGGCGTGCCCGTGGTGGCGCCCGCACGGGCGGACAACTTCCCCGGCATCTCGCTGCGCGACGGCGAGAACGTCCTGCTCTGCCGGCCCGGCGACGTGTCGGGCCTGGCCGAGCGGCTGATCGCCGCGCTGACCGACCCGGCCCTGGCCAAGCAGATCGGCGTCAACGGCCAGTCGCTCATCCGGGAGCGCTTCAGCCTCGACCGGGTGCTGCACCGGCACCTGGAGGTGCTCGGCGAGATGGCGGCGGCCCGCCGCCGCTGACCGTACGACAAAAAGGTGCCCCCCGACCACGAGCGTGGTCGGGGGGCACCGGCGTTTCGCGGGACGGTGTCCGCCGGGCACGGGCCGGCGGGGCGGCCTCAGGGGGTGGTGACCGGCGCGGCGGCCTGGTCGGCGGCGGCGCGGGGCGCCGGAACCTGCTCGACGGGGGCGGCCTCGTCGGGGGCGGCCTCGTCGGGCGTCCCCCGCCGGAGCTGCCGCACCCCGGACAGGGCGGCGATGCCGGCGGCGAGGAGGTCGGCCACCGTGAAGATCAGCCGGGAGGCGAGGGCGATGCCCGTCGCCGCCCCGATGCCCCCGGCGCCGGCGAGGAAGGGCGCCATGGTGGCGACCAGCACGGCCTCCCGGACGCCGAGCCCGGAGGGGGAGAGGAAGGCGAACATCCCGACGGTCATCGCGATGGCGAACGAGCCGATGCTGCGCAGCAGGCCGCCGACGCCGGGAGCGGCCTGGGCGTTGGCCAGCAGCCACAGGTGCACGCCGAACAGCGTGTAGCCCAGGGCGCTCCAGCCGACCACCTTCAGCACGCCGGGCAGCGTCAGCCGGTGCTGCAGCGGCGGTCGGCGCAGCACCTTGAGGACGATCTGGATCAGCCGGGTGAGCACCGCTGGGATCGCGCAGATCAGGGCGATCGGGAACAGCACGGCGACGATGTAGAGCGCCACCCGGACCGGCTCGGCGTACTCGGCCCCGGTCTCGGCGGTCGCGTCGAGCAGCGAGGGCAGGCTCAGCAGGCCGACGCCGAGCGCGGCGACCACGCCGAGCCCCAGCGCGACCAGCGTGGCCAGGAAGGCCCGCGCGCGCGGCAGCCCGGCCCGCCGGCCCAGCTCCATCTGCAGAACGTACGCCCACACGCTGCCCGGGATGTACTTGCCGAGCTGCCCGACCATGCAGATCCGCAGGGCGGCGGGAACGGACACCCGGTGCTCAAGGTCCTCCGCCGCGGCCCGCCACGCCATCGAGTTGGCGAACATCCCGGCGAGCACCGCCAGCACGGCGAGCACCACCGAGGGCCACGCCAGGTCGAGCCAGGTCTGCCGGACGTCCGGCCACTGGCTGACGACGCTCCAGGTCATGCCCGCCGCGATCGCCGCGATCACCACGACCCGTACGCCCAGCGAGAGCCAGCGGGACGGACCCTTCGCCGTGCCGGCCTCCTCGGCCGGTGCGGTCACCGTTTCGACCTGCGTCGCGGTCTCTGCCACGGCCGTCCTGCCTCCGCGTCGCCCTGACCCGTTGGGGTCGCCTGCACAATTCGCCGAGACTAGCGCAGCGCGGGGCGTACCACGAACCCAGCCCGGTCGGCGAGTCGGGCCCTCCCCCGGGCGTGCGCGGATTCTCGCCGGGGCGGTCCAGATGCGCCGGGGTCCTCCCGCGCTGCTACCGTCTGCACGCTGCCCCACACCCCAAGGAGAGCGCTTGTGATCCCGATTTCCGTCGTCAAGCTGGACGAGGCGGCCGAACGGTTGGCGGTCGAGGTGATCCGTTCGGGCGTCATCGCGCAGGGACCGATGGTGGCCCGACTGGAGCGCGAGTTCGCCGACCTGGTAGGCGTCGAGCACGCGGTGGCCGTCAACAACGGCACCACCGCGCTCGTGGCCGCGCTCCAGGTGCTCGACCTCCAGCCTGGCGACGAGGTCGTCACCAGCCCCTTCACCTTCGTCGCGACCCTCAACGCGATCCTCGAGGCGGGCGCCACCGCCCGGTTCGCCGACATCCGCGAGGACGACTTCTGCGTCGACCCGGAGGCCCTCGCCGCCGCCGTCGGCCCGCGCACCAAGGTGCTCATGCCGGTCCACCTGTACGGCCAGCCCGCCGACATGGACGCGATCGCCCCGCTGGCGCGGCAGCACGGCCTCGGCCTCGTCGAGGACACCGCCCAGTCGCTCGGTGCCACGATCTCCGGGCGCGGCGCCGGCAGCTTCGGGCTCGGCACCTTCTCGCTGTACGCCACCAAGAACCTCACCACGGGTGAGGGCGGCATGATCACCACCGACGACGCCGGCCTCGCCGACCGGCTGCGGGTGCTGCGCAACCAGGGCATGCGGCAGCGCTACCAGTACGAGGTGGCCGGGCACAACTACCGCCTCACCGACCTGCAGGCCGCGCTGGGCATCCCGCAGATCGCCGCGTACGGCGAGAACGTCAAGCGCCGCAAGGACAACGCCGCCCGGCTCTCCGCCGGCCTGGCCGACGTCCCCGGGCTGCGCCTGCCGACCGAGCTGCCCGGCCGCTCGCACGTCTGGCACCAGTACACGGTGCTGGTCACCGACGAGGCCCCGGTGAGCCGCGACGAGGTGATCACCCGGCTGACCGAGCGCGGCGTGGGCTGCGGCATCTACTACCCGAAGACCGTCTACGACTACGACTGCTACCGGGACCACCCCCGCGTGGTCGCCGACCCGGCGCCGGTGACCGACCGGGTCGTGCGCCAGTGCGTCTCGCTGCCGGTGCACCACCACCTCTCCGACAGCGACGTCGACCAGGTCGTCGAGGCCGTCCGCGCGGCGGTGGGCGCATGACCGCCAAGCTGCGTTTCGCCCTGGTCGGCACCGGGATGATGGGCTCGCTGCACGCCCGGGTGATCGCCCAGTCCGACCGGGCCGAGCTGGCCCGGGTGATCGAGCCCCGGCGCTCCGTCGGCCAGCAGATCGCCGAGCGGTACGGGGCCAGCTGGGCCCCGAACGCCGACGACCTCTCCGACGTCGACGCCGTGGTGATCGCCGCGCCGACCGAGTTCCACCACGGCCTTGCCGACCAGGTGCTCGCCGCCGACAAGCCGCTGCTGATCGAGAAGCCGGTCTGCGGCAGCCTCGCCGAGACCGAGGAGATCGTGGCCACCGCCGGCAAGCGCGGCGTGCCGCTGCTGTGCGGCCTGCTGGAGCGGTTCAACCCGGCGGTGCTGACCGCCCTCGCCCTGGTCGACCGCCCGGTGCACCTGACCGCCACCCGGCACTCGCCGTACGCGCCGCGGATCCGCACCGGGGTCGCCTGGGACCTGCTCATCCACGACGTCGACCTGGCGATCCAGGCGTTCGGCGGCGAGGAGCCGGTGGGGGTCCGGGGCACCTTCGGCCACTTCCACCCGGACTCGCTCGCCGAGGCGGAGGACGTGGCGGAGACGGTGCTGAACTTCGGCAGCGGCGCCCTGGCCAACGTCTCGGCCAGCCGGATTGGGCAGCGCAAGGTCCGGACGCTGGTGATCAGCGAGGTCGACCGGCTGATCGAGGCGGACCTGATCCGCAAGGACGTGACCATCTACCGGCACGTCTCGTCGGACGCGGCCACGCCGGACGGGCGCGGCTACCGGCAGCAGAGCATCATAGAGGTGCCGGAGCTGCTCACCAACCGGGAGCCGCTCGCCGCCCAGCTCGACCACTTCCTGGACATCGTCGCCGGCACGGCCGACGCCGACGTGGAGCGGCAGCGCATCCTGCCCGCGCACCGGGTGGTCGGCCGGCTCTTCGCCGACAACGGGCGCTGACGGACCGACACGCGAAAGGGCGGGGCGACCACGGTCGCCCCGCCCTTCGTCGTCTTCCGGCCCGGCGGCGGCACCCACGGGCGTGACCCGCCCGGCCGTGCCGCCGGCGTGAACCCCGCCCGGCCGTCCTGCCGGGCGTCTCCCGCCAGGCCCTCGGCACTGAGGGGCCGGGGCACGGGCGTGCCCCGGCCCGTCGTGCTCAGCCCCCGGTGGCGCAGCTCCGGCCGGCCTCGGTGACCCGGTAGATGCTGATCCGCCCGACCGTGTGGGCCAGCTCCAGCCGGTCGCTGGCCTCCAGCCGCTCGCGCTCGTAGTGCCTGTCCCAGGCACCGGGCATGTTCCGCTTTCCGACCACCACGTACGAGATGTTGAACTGGCGCACCTCGCACCCGGCGGGCCGGGCGTCGGCGTTGTTCACCAGCCAGTTCCACGCGTCCCACCGCCGCTCGTAGTTCTCCGTCGGCAGGCCGGGCAGCGGCGGGATGCCGAACAGCAGCGGCACCTCGTAGTCGGCGTAGGCCCAGGTGATGAACTCGTGGTGCCGGTCGTAGGCAACGGTGGCGCCGGGCGGGTTGTTCTCCGCCAGCCACTCGTACGCCTTCTCGTAGGAGGCGCCCACCGGCGCTCGGCCCTTGAACGCGCCGCGCAGCGGCTGCCAGCTCGCCGGCACCGCGGCGAGGCCGAGCAGCACCGCCACCAGCACCCCCGCGGCGACCGCCGTCGGCGCCTCCGACCCGCGCAGCGCCCCGGCCTTCGCGGCGACGCGGGTCAGCAACCACTGCACGGCCAGCCCCAGCACCACCGCGCCGGCGACCGCCAGCACTCCGTACACCGGGAAGATCATCGAGCGGACCCGCTCCCGGACGCCGTACCACAGGCTGGAGAGCGTCATCGCGGCCGCCGAGTCGGACGCGGCGGTCCACACCCCGATCGCCGTCCAGACCACGCCGGCGGCGAACCACGGCCGGGCCCACCGCAGCCGCGGCAGCACCAGACAGAGCGGGGAGAGCAGCAGGCACGGGATGACCAGCCAGAGGCCGAGCTGGATCGTCGGCTCGCTGAGCTGGAAGTCCGCGCCGCCGACCCCCGGGTAGGCGAACAGGACGTACCGCTGCGGGTCGGTGACCCAGTACTCGAACGAGTCGCCGTACCTGCCGAGCAGGGCGGGCGGGTTGGACAGCCGCTCGCCGTTGGCGCCGGCCAGCACCCCGAGCAGCGGGAGCAGCGGCACCAGCGCGGCCAGCACCATCGCGCCGGCCGACGCGGCGACCCGGCGCAGCACCCACCGGCCGCGTACGGCCAGCAGCATGCCGATCGCCAGGACGGCGATGAACAGCACGTCGTACGTGTGCGTCATGACGATCCCGGCGCCGCACAGGCCGGCGAGCAGGCCCAGCCGGACCGGGTGGGCGCCGCGCGCGGCGAGCGCGATCAGCAGCGCGATCGCCCCGGCCATGCAGGGGGCGGTCTGCTCGGTGATCCGACCCGTGATCACCGACATCCACATCGGGCCGAGCACGGCCGGCGCGGCGGCGGCGCTGGCGGCCACCACCGGCCTGCCGCCGAGGGCCCGGACGCAGGCGTAGACGGCCGCCACCAGCGCGAGCGGCCCGACGAGGATCGACCAGGCGCTCAGTACCGTGCTGATCCGCCCGCCGGAGATCTCCGCCGCCTGGGCCCAGGCCACGTTGGCCGCGAGCGGGTAGAAGGAGCAGGACAGCGCCGGATCGGTGGAACCGCTGGTGCAGGCCGAGGAGATCAGCACACTGTCGGTCTCCATGATCCGCCGGGTGAGGAAGCCGTGGTTCATGGCGTCCCATCCGGGCGGGGCGACGAGCCGGCCCAGCATCAGCCAGCCGAAGGCGACGCTGACCACGGCGGGCACGGCGATCCCGAGGACGTCGGCGCGGCGGGGGCGTACCGCCGGCAGCCGCAGCCGGGCGACCCGCGCCCGCCACCCGGCGTCGGTCGGCCGCCCGGCGGCGTCGCCGTCGACGGCGGCGGTGCGGTCGGCGGCGTCCGGCTCGACCAGGCCGCGGGTCACCAGCCGGGACGCGAGCACCGCGAGGCCGGCGAGCAGCACCTCGGCGGCGAGCACCGCCAGCGGACCGTCCGGCAGCCCGAGTTTCGGCAGCCATGTCATGGCGAGGGTGACCAGGCCCAGGGTCAACGCCGGGGCGGCGGCCCAGGTGGCCCACCGGTAGCGGCCCGGGGGCAGCGCGAATCCGAGCAGCGCGCCGGGCACGATGGCGACGGCGAGCGCGATGAGGCTGGTCAAACCGTGGATCCTTTCCAACGGAACTCGCGGTTGCCCCGCGGCGGCTGGTGCGCGGAGCCGAGGTGCGGCCGCCCGTGCGGCCACCCGGTCGGCGAGCGGCCGGACCAGTATAGGAACGGGAGCCGGCCGCGCTGACCCGGCGAACCCGGCGTCGGCGACGCGTCGTCACCCGCGTCGTTTTTGCGGTGGATCATCCCGGACCGGTGACGACTGTGGCCCGGAGGGACCAAATCGTCCCGGTGTGGCGGTACCCGAGCGATACCGGCGCGTTCCTTCGCGTTAAGGTCACACCGGCGTGGTGGCGGGTGGCCGCGGGCGCCGGTGCCGTCGCTGGTCAGCGACGATGGACGAACAGGCGGGTCGCCGCGACCGCCGTCCCGTCCCGTCGCGTTCGGCCGGGGCGCGCCGGTGGCGTCCGGGCGCCGACGGTCGCCGAAGCGGGGAACGCTGCCGTCACGGCGCCAGTGACGGTCGGTGAGCCAGTCGTCGATCTCGTAGGGAGCTAGTCCTTGTTCGGCAAGTTGATGGGACCGGCGGGAGTCGCCGCCCGCGGCGCGCTGCTGCTGCTGGCCTACCTGGTGATGCTCGCCGCCGGCGCGCTCGGTTGGATCGGCGTCTTCGCCGTCGCCGGGCTGGCCGCGCTCGCCGGCGAGTACGCGCTCGCCCGCTGGTCGCCCGCCACACACACGCTGCTCGAGAAGGTCGGCCTGCGCGGCGACTACCGGCAGCTCGCCCGCGACCTCGCGGTCGTCCTGCTGGTGGTCGCCGAGGTCCGGCCGAGCGCGTGGGAACTCAGCCTGGTCCTGGTGCTGCCGTCGACCGTCTGGCTGATCTCGGTCTTCGCCGGCGCACTCGCCACGATGATCGACCGGCGCAACCCCCTGTCGGCGCTGGTGCGCAACATCGACCTCGGCCCGATGCGGGCCGCGCCCCACCCGCCGGACTGGGCGGCCTGGCTCGCCGGCGACCGGCTGGCCCTGGTCAACGTGGTGCTGGCGCCGGCCGCCGTCTTCGCGGCGGTGCTCGACAACGCCGCCCCGGTGATCGGCGCGGGAGTGGTGGCCGTGTTCGCCGCCGCGCTGGTGGGCGGGATCATCGCGCTGACCTGGCTGCGCGGGCGCGGGATGGGTCAGAGTCCGCTGCTGCCCGCCGTCCAGCGCTGGCTGGACAGCCACCGGCCGGAGGTGGCCCTCTACTTCGCCGGCCCGGCCAAGGACGTCTACCAGGCCAACATGTGGCTCGCCCCGACCGAGGCGCTCGACCAGCGCGGCGTGGTGCTGCTGCGCAACAAGGAGGCGTTCCTCGAGCTGGCCGACACCCGGCTGCCGGTGATCTGCGTGCCGGCCGGCGTGGACTTCATGAACCTCGAACTGGGCAGCGTGCGCGCCGCGCTCTACGCCGCGAACGTCGGCGCGAACATCCACATGCTCCGCGAGCCCGGCATGAAGCACGTCTTCGTCGGGCACGGCGACAGCGACAAGCAGGCCAGCGTCAACCCGTACAGCAAGGTGTACGACGAGGTGTGGGTCGCCGGTCTCGCCGGGCGCGAGCGGTACGCCCGCGCCGGGGTGGGCGTGCTCGACTCCGACATCGTCGAGATCGGACGGCCGCAGCTCGCCGGGGTGCACACGTTCGGCGCGGAGTCGGTCGACCGGCCGTTCACGGTGCTCTACGCCCCGACCTGGGAGGGGTGGCTCGACGACGACCCGTACCACACCTCGCTGGTGCTGATGGGGGAGCGGATCGTCAAGGGGCTGCTGGCCGCCACGCCCGGGGTCCGGCTCGTCTACAAGCCGCACCCGCTGACCGGCTCCCGCGCCAAGGAGGCCAAGGCGGTGCACGAGCGCATCGTGGAGCGGATCCGCGCCGCCGGCGGCGACCCGGACGCGACCTCGCTGGACGGCACGCGGCACCTCGTGGTCACCGGCCGGACGCCGGCGCTGTTCGACTGCTTCAACCAGACTGACCTGCTGATCAGCGACGTGTCCAGCGTGGTCTCGGACTTCGTCCAGAGCCAGCGGCCGTACGTGGTGGCGAACCCGGGCGGGCTGCCGGAGGACGAGTTCCGCCGGGAATACCCGACGTCACGGGCGGCGTACCTGCTCTCTCGGGACTGCGGCGAGCTGGAGAAGATCGTGTCCGTCACCCGGGCCGGCGACGACCCGATGACCGACGCCCGGCGGGAGCTGAAGACCTACCTGCTCGGCCCGGCCGAGGCGAACCCCATGGAGCGGTTCCGGGAGGAGATCACGCGGCTCTGCCGCTGAGCACCGGCGCGTACGCGCGACGGCGGTGGACGGGAGCGCCCGTCCACCGCCGTTCTCGTCGGAGGGTCAGCCCTGCCGCTGCGGCGGGGTGTCCACGTCCCGGGAGACGACCTCGCCCCGCTCGTCGACCCAGCCCTTCGGCCGCGCCGGGTTGCCTGCCACGAGCTGGTACGGCGCCACGTCCTTGGTCACCACGGAACCCGCCGCGATCATCGCGTACTCGCCGACCTCGATGCCGCAGACGAGGGTCGCGTTCGCGCCGATCGAGGCGCCCCGGCGGACCACCGTCGGGGTGATCTTCCAGTCCGGGTTCTGCGCGCGGGGCCGGAAGTCGTTGGTGAAGACGGCGCACGGCCCGACGAACACCTCGTCCTCCAGGGTCACCCCCTGGTAGACGGAGACGTTGTTCTGGATCTTGACCAGGTCGCCGACCGTGACGCCGGCGTCGACGTACACGTTGCGGCCGATGACGCAGCCGGCGCCCACCTGGGCGGAGGACCGGATGTGGGCCAGGTGCCAGACCTTGGTGCCGTCGCCGACCCGGGCACCCTCCTCGACGTCGGCCGTCGGGTGGACGAAGACCGAGGGGGACGGGGAACTGCTGTCAGTCATCCTTCAACTCGCATGGGTCGCAGGGCGCGCCGGGCGCCGTCGGTGACCCGCGTTCGGCGTACGCCGGGAGGGGCGGCCGCCCGCGCGGGTCCGGGCTGCCGCGCCGGCCCCGGGCACGGAGAGTGAGGCCGGGGCGCGCGGACTCGGCGTAGCATATCGACCCCTCAGCCGAGCAGCGCCGCCACGGCGTCGGCGACCGGCACGTCCGCCGGCAGGGCGTCGGCGGCCACCACCGCCGGCACCGGCAGCGGCCCGTAGAGGTGGGGGAAGAGGGCGCCGCCGCGCGACGGTTCCCAGCGCAGCGCGTCGCCCAGCCGGGCCGGGTCCACGGTGAGCAGGGTCAGCCCGGTGGCGCCGGTGAAGTGCCGGCGGGCCGTCTCGACCACCTGGTCGGGCCCGGAGAGGTGGATGAACCCGGACTGTGCGTCCGTGGCGGTGCCGGCGAAGTGGCCCGCGGCCAGGGCGTCGTCCCACTCGACGGTGGTCAGCAGCTTGTAGATCACCCCGGCAGCCTATGCAGAACCGGCCCGGTTCTCCGCGGTACCGCCCGCGCCGCCGCTCTCGGTGCGGGTCTCCGGGCTCCGACCCGGGGCCCGCCGCCCGTTCCCGCCGGGGCCGGAGAGGGGTCGGGCCGCCGTCCGCACGGCGGTCTACGCGGGGCCTACCCCTCCCGCTCCCGGCCGGCTTCTGTCACCATTCGTGGTCGACACACCGACGAATGGGGGCCCCGGGTGCGCATCCTGCTGGTCGAGGACGACCGTCGGGTGGCCGCCGCGCTCTCCTCCGCCCTCACCCGCCGGGGATACGAGGTGGAGCACGCGGCGACCGTAGCCGCCGCCCTCTCCGCCGCCCCCTGCGACCTGGTGCTGCTCGACCTGACCCTGCCGGACGGGGACGGCACCGACCTGTGCCGCGAGCTGCGCCGGCGCAGCAGCCAGCTCGGCATCATCGCGGTGACCGCCCGGGGCGAGGAGCGGGACCGGGTGCTCGGCCTGCGGCTGGGCGCGGACGACTACGTGGTCAAGCCCTTCTCCATGACCGAGCTCCAGGCCCGCATCGAGGCGGTGCTGCGCCGCGCGGCGCACACGGTGCCCGCGCGCAACCTGATCGAGGCCGGGCCCGTCCGCATCGACGTGGCCGCGCGGACGGTCGCCGTGGCCGGCCGGCCGGTGGCGCTGACCCGCAAGGAGTTCGACGTCCTGCTCTCCCTGGCCCGGCAGCCCGGGGTGGCGGTGCCCCGCGAGCGGATCCTGCTCGACGCCTGGGGCACCACCTGGGGCGACGGGCACACGGTCGAGGTGCACGTCGGCTCGCTGCGGGGCAAGCTGGGCGACCCCCGCCTGGTGGAAACCGTCCGTGGGGTCGGCTACCGGCTGCGCGGCGAGTGAGGCGGCGCCGTGCGACGTCGGCTGGTGATCAGCTACCTGCTGCTGATGGTGCTGGTGCTGATCGCGCTGGAGACCCCGCTGGCGGCCACCCTGGCCACCCGGGAGACCGACCGGGTGCGCGCCGACCGGCTCGCCGACGCCACCCGGTTCGCCTCGCTGGCCGGTCCGGCGCTGCGCGGCGGGACTCCCGGCCCGCTCGACAACGAGCTGCGCAGCTACGACGACCTGTACGGGATCGGCGCGGCGGTGGTCGACCGGGACCGCCGGACGGTGGCGGCCTCCGAGAGTTGGCGGCCGGCCGCGGGGACCCGGGAGGCGCTGGACACCGCGCTCTCGGGCCAGCAGGCCAGTGGGCCGGAGTCGGTCTGGCCGTGGGTCGACCGGCCGATCGTGGTGGCGGTGCCGATCAACGACGGCGGCGAGGTGCTCGGGGCGGTGGTCACCGCCACCCCGACCGACTCGGTCCGGCGCGCGGTCACCGTCTGGTGGCTGGTGCTGGCCGGGACGGGGCTGCTCGCCGTTCTGGCCTGCGTGCTCACCGCGTTCGGGCTGGCCGGCTGGGTGCTGCGCCCGGTCACCGAGCTGGACGCGGTCACCCACGAGATCGCCGAGGGGGACCGCGGCGCCCGCGTGCAGCACCGGCTCGGCCCGCCGGAGCTGCGCCGGCTGGCGGCCAGCTTCAACCACATGGCCGACGTCGTCTCCGACGTGATGGACCGGCAGCGCGCCTTCGTGGCGCACGCCAGCCACCAGCTGCGCAACCCGCTGACCGCGCTGCGACTGCGGGTGGAGGAGCTGGGGCTGAGCCTGACCGACCCGGACGGCCAGGCCGAGCACCGGCTGGCCCTGGAGGAGACCGACCGGCTCACCCTGGTGCTGGACGCGCTGCTCACCCTGGCCCGCGCCGAGCGGCGGGAGAACCAGCGGGTCACCGTCGACGCGGCGGCCGTGGCCGCGTCCCGGGTCGCCGCGTGGGAGCCGCTCGCCCGGCACCGGGCGGTCACCCTCCGGCTCGCGGCGGAGGACTCACCGGCGTACGCGCGGACCGTGCCGACCGCCATCGACCAGGCCCTGGACGCGCTGATCGACAACGCCGTGAAGTTCAGCGGTGCCGGCGGGGCGGTGACGGTGACCGTGCGGCACCACGAGGGCGGGACGGCGCTGGAGGTCCGGGACACCGGCCCGGGCATGACGGAGAGCCAGCTCGGCCAGGCGACCGAGCGGTTCTGGCGGGCGCCGGAGGTGCAGAACGTCGACGGCGCCGGGCTGGGCCTCACCATCGTCGCCGTGCTGGTCGACGCCTCGGACGGGCGGCTCACCATGCGCCGGGGCGAGCCGCGCGGCCTGGTCGCCGGCCTGTGGTTCCCGGCCCCGATCCAGTCGGCGGACCCGGCAGACCCGACGGATCCGGCCGAGCCGGTCCCCGCCGGTGCTCCCGCGCCGCCCGTCGACGCGCCCGCCGCACCGGTCCCCGCCGGGCCGCGGCACGCCGTGACCGGGTGACGCCCCGCCCGGGCGACGTCGCCGCCGTCCGACCGAGGTCCTCCTGATCGCCCGCCGGCCGGGCGTCCCGTGACCGCCGCCGGCCGGCGGTCGGCCGCCAGGATCAGGGCTTGGCAGCGCGGTACCAGCCGGCGGCACCGGGGTGCAGCGGCAGCGGGGAGGTGGCGATGGCCGAGCGCGGGCTCATCCGGCCGGCGGCGGGATGAGCCGCGGCCAGCTCCTGCCGGCGTTCCATCAGCAGCCGGGTCACCTCCCGGACCAGCGCTTCCGGCAGGTCGGCCCGGACGATCAGGAAGTTCGGGTTGGCCACGGTGGTGACCGGGTCCGTGCCGTACACCGAGCGGGGGACGTCCCGGGAGACGTAGACCTGGGGGTTGCTGCCGCGCAGCAGCTCGGTCCACTCGCCGAGGTCGACGATCCGGGTCGCGCTGTCGTCCGCGAGCTGCTTCACCGCGCTGACCGGCAGCCCGCCGGAGAAGAAGAACGCGTCGATCGTGCCGGCCCGCAGCGCCGCCACCGAGTCGTCGAGGCCGAGCCGCTCCCGGTGCACCCGGTCGCCGCCCAGCCGCGCCACCTCCAGCAGCCGGGAGGCGGTTATCTCGGTGCCGGAGCCGGGGGCGCCCACGGAGACCCGCCGCCCGCCCAGGTCGGCCAGCGTGCGGACCGGCCCGCCGGCGGTGGTGACCAGGTGCAGCAGGTCGTCGTAGACCCGGGCGACCGCGACGACCGACGGGTGCGTCGCCGGCGCGGCCGGCAGCACGTCGGCCTGGGTGAAACCCAGCTCGGCCTCGCCCGAGCCGACCAGCCGGACGTTCTCCGCCGAGGCGGCGGTGACCACCACGCTGGCCTCGACGTTCGGCATCTCCCGGTTGAGGATGTCGGCCAGCGACCGGCCGAAGGCGTGGTAGACCGCCGTCGGGCTGCCGGTCGCGATCCGGATCCGCACCGGCGGCTCGGGGGAGTCCTGGCAGCCGGCGAGGCCGGGCAGCGTCACCACCAGCAGCAGCGACAGCAGCGCCGCCGGACGGCCATGCCCGAACCAGGACGACAGGCGCACGGCGCGGGCGCGGCAGGACCGGGTTCGACTCACGGGCTGCACTCTGCGCCGCGCGGGGCGTCACCGCAACCCGCGGCCCACCGGTCGGACTACGGCCCCGGCACCGGGTCGACGGTGAGGGTCAGTTCGCTGCCGTACGCGACCGAGGCCGGAACGGCGGTCCCGGGCGGTCCGCCGGCGCCCCGCCAGACGCGGACCGCGCGGTGGTCGCGGTCATCCGGCCGTCATGCCGGCTCGGCTGCCCGGGCGGGCTCCAGCGCGGCGCTGTGCAGGATCCGCTCGCGGTCCGGACCGTCGGCGACGCAGACCAGGAAGCACCCGGTGCCGGGGCGCAGCAGCGCCGGCACGTCCAGCAGAGCGGCCCCGCGCACCAGGACGGCGGCCAGTTCCCGGTCGGTGAGCCGGACGCCGAGGATGTGTCGGCGTACGTGCCGCCCCCCGGCGAGCAGGGCGGCCCGCCAGGCCGCCGCGGCCAGCCGGGGCCGCCACACCCGCCGCGCCGTCGACGCGCCGGGGACCGGGCCGCCCAGCAGCTCGCGCCGGCCCTGCCGCCAGCCGGCCTCCAGTGTCCGCGCGTACGCCGGCCGGTCCGCCGGGGGCACCGAGAGCCGGTGCAGCTCGTACCGGCGGCGCAGCCCGCCGACGGTCACCTCGTGCTCGATCGGGACGTCCAACCGGCCGAGCAGTTGCCGGAACCGCAGGGCGGCCTCCTCCCGGTTGAACTCGACGGTCGCCGGACGGTGGTGCGGCACCGGGCGGCGGGCGCCGGCGACGGCCGGCGGGGGCATGCAGCGCAGCAGGCAGGCGGCCTCGAACGCGTCGGCCAGGGTCAGCCAGTCCAGCGGCGGCGGGGTCGACGGGAGGCGCGGCCGGTCGAGCAGGATCGGTTCGGGAGCCAACTCAGGCACTCCTTGTCGGCGTCGGGGTCCCCCTACGGTGGCCCGAAGACGCCGACGGGGAAACCGATCCGCCCCAGCCTTGAGGAAATCTTGCGGCAGCCCTACAACTCGGTGACGACCAGGTCGACCTGGCGTGGCCGGTGGGACGGCCCGGGCTGCTCCAGCACCGTGTACTTCAGGTCGCGCAGCGCCGCCACCAGCCCGTCGGCCGAGCGCGGCCGGGCGCCCGCGGTCAGCAGGTCCCGTACCAGCCGACCCTTGGTCGCCTTGTTGAAGTGGCTCACCACCGACCGGACGGGCACGCCGTCGACCTCCCGCTCGTGCAGCACCCGGACCGTCACGGTGCGGGCGGCCACCTCGCCGCGGGGCGCCCAGGTGGCCGCGTACGCGCCGGAGCGCAGGTCGAGCACCGGCCCGGCACCGGCCGCGGCGTCCATCGCCGGCGCGAGGGCCCGCCGCCAGTACGCCGACAGCGCGCCCACCCCCGGCAGCCGCGCCCCGACCGGGCAGCGGTAGGGCGGGATCCGGTCGGTGAGGCGTACCGCGCCCCAGAGGCCCGAGCTGATCAGCACCGACCGGCGGGCCGCCCGCTGCGCGGCCGGCGGGAGCGAGGCGAGGTCGAGCGCCTCGTAGAGCACGCCGGTGTAGAGCCGGTCGGCGGGGGCGGTGGCCGCCACCCGCAGCCGGGCGTTGCGCCGCAGCTCGCCGCGCTGGCTCTCGCTGAGCCCCAGCGCCGCCCGGGCCGCCTCCTCGTCGCCGCCGTCACTGAGCGCCACCAGCGCGGCCAGCACCTCCTCCCGGGCGCCGGTCAGCTCCGGCAGGGAGAGCCGGGCGAGGTCCAGCCGCCGGCCGGTGCCGGCGTCGGCCTTCCCCTCGGAGGGCGGCAGCAGGATGAGCATCGGTGACTCCTCGCCTCGGCTCGGCGCCCGCGCGCCGGCCCGGCCAGCGTACGGCCCGTCCCTACCGCCACGGCCGCACCGGCGTCTCCGGGTGGTACACGCGATACCCGCCCACCTCGGCGAGCAGCGCCGCGTCGGCCCGGTCGCCGAGCAGCCGGCGCAGCCGCCGCTCCGCCGCCGAACCGGCCGCCAGCACGTACCCGGGCCGGTCGGCCCGCCCCACCTGCCGCCAGTACGCGGGGTAGCGGTTCTGCCCGGGGGTGAGTTCGCCGTCGAGCACCGCGCACACCACCGACTCGTCGGTGTTGAAGATCAGCCGGTTGCAGGTCCAGTAGTCCCCGTACACCTCGTGGGGGCCGCCCGCGCGGAGCCGGTCGGCCAGCTCGCGGGCCTGCCGCTCCTCGACCCGGGACGCCTCGGTGCCGGTGGCGGCGAACTGCACGGTGACCACCAGCGTGGTCGCGGTCAGCGCGGCGAGCACGGCGGTGGCGAGCGCCCCGGCCAACCGGCCGAGCGCCCCGACGGTGCCCCGCCAGCAGGCGACCGCCGCCAGCCAGAGCGGCCACAGCACCGCCGGCAGGGAGAGCTGGAGGACCGACAGGTACCGGGCGTTGTCCAGCGGGCTGGTGGCGGCCAGCGGGCTGCGCACGTACGAGAGCAGGGTCAGCGCCGCGCCCACGACCAGCGCGAGGTGCACCACCGGGCCGACCCGGCGGCCGGGTGAGGTGCCCGCAGCCCGGCGGTACGCGACCACGGCGAACGCGGCGGCGACCACCAGCAGCAGCGGGTAGAGCAGGCCGAACCACCCCTGCCAGCGGGAACAGCCGTCCACCGGGCAGAGGCCGGCGGCGAGCGGCACCCCCTCCAGCAGCCCGCCGTCGAGCCGACTGGTCCACGGCGGGGTCGTCCCGGCCCGGGTGCTGACCTCGCGCAACACCGACAGCGAGTCCTCGCCAGGCGGGGCGACCAGGTTGTCCCGGATCATCGGCGCGATCCCGACGGCGAACCCGGCCAGCAGCAGCGCCCCGGCCCAGCCGAGCAACTCCCGGCGGGCCACCCAGAGCAGCGCCAGCGCGGCCACCCCCAGGTAGGGCAGGATCAGCCAGTCCGACCAGGCGGCCACCCCGGCGAGCAGGCCGAAGAGCCCGACGGCCAGCCGGCGGTGCCGCACGGTGCCCCGGGCGAGTCCCACCACGACCAGCAGCATCAGCAGCACGGCGACCTTGACCTCCGGCCGGCCGCCGACCACGGTCAACTGGTCCCGGACCACCCGCTCCCCGCCGAGGGCGAGCAGCCCGACGACGAAGGCCGCGAACCAGGGCGAGCAGATCCGCCGGGTCAGCCGGTGGATCAGCCAGAGGAAGACGGCGTAGAGCAGCAGCAGCGGCAGGCGCAGCAGCGGCCAGCTCGGCCCGGCGACCGCGATGAGCGGCGCCGCCAGGTAGGACTCCAGCACGCCCATGTAGCGCTGGCCGTAGAGGAAGACGGGCAGCTCGCGGCCCTGCGCGATGTGCATCGCGGCCAGCCCGAAGGTGGCCTCGTCGCTGTTGGAGACGGGCACCGTGTGCAGGGTCAGCACCAGCCGGTAGCCGACCCCGGCGAGCCCGAACAGCAGCGCGACGAGCGCCGGCCGGTCGAGCTGCGGGCGCCACCGCCCACGCTTGCGTACTGGTTGCGACACGACCAACGCCCCCGTCGTCGTCCCGACCGGAGTGTTACACGCCGCCGGGGCCGGGCGGGGCGGATCGGCGCAGCCGGCGGCCGGCGAAGATCGCCTCGCGTGGCCGAGGTCGCCGGGTTGTGGCAGGGTTGCTGACGTGCCACCCACTCCCGCTGGCCAGTTGGCCGTACCGAACCTGCACCGGGCCGCGCGGATCGAGGACGCCGTGCACGCGCTGGTCGAGCGTCGGCTGCGGCGGACCGGCTGGCGGACCAACATCATCGCGTACGCCGGTTACGGCGCGCCCGGTTGGGTGCGGGTGATGTGCCGGGTGCTGCTGGGGCGGCCGGACACCCGCCAGCGGGGCCGACTGGAGAAGGTCCGCGGCTGGCGCAGCTTCACCACGCTGCCGGCCAAGCACGTGACGGTGACCGTCGAGGCCGGCGGGGTGCGCCACGAGGCGCAGGCCGACCGCAGCGGCTTCGTCGACACCGTGGTCGAGGCGGACGTGTCGCCGGGGTGGGGCGCGGTGCGGATCAGCCTGCCGGATGCAGAGCCGGTCGAGGCGCCGGTGCGCATCCTCGACCCGGAGGTGCGTTTCGGCATCCTCTCCGACATCGACGACACGGTCATGGTGACCGCGCTGCCCCGCCCGCTGCTCGCGGCCTGGAACACCTTCGTCCTCGACGAGCACGCCCGGGCGGCGGTGCCCGGCATGGCGGTGCTCTACGAGCGGCTGGCCACCGCGCACCCCGGCGCGCCGGTCTTCTACCTGTCGACCGGCGCCTGGAACGTCGCGCCGACGCTGACCCGGTTCCTGTCCCGGCACCTCTACCCGGCCGGGCCGCTGCTGCTGACGGACTGGGGGCCGACCGCGGACCGCTGGTTCCGCAGCGGCCGGGAGCACAAGCGGGTCACCCTGGCCCGGCTGGCCAAGGAGTTCCCCGACGTGAAGTGGCTGCTGGTCGGCGACGACGGGCAGCACGACCCGGAGATCTACCGCGAGTTCGCCGCCGCCCATCCGCAGAACGTGGCGGGGGTGGCGATCCGCCGGCTCTCGCCCACCCAGGCGGTGCTGGCCGGTAGCCTGCCCGCCCCGGCCGGCAGCTCCTCGGCGGGGCCGGTGGGGCAGAAGTGGCTCTCCGCGCCCGACGGCGCCGGCCTGTGGAAGCTGCTGCGCGACGCCGGCCTGGTCTGACGATGAGAGACATTCTGGTCGCGGGAATCAGCGAAAAGCCTCAGCCGGAGGGTGCCCTCATTTTCGGCGTGATAGTCGTCGTCGTGTCCCTGGTTGGCGTCTTCAACCGCAGGATTGTGTGGGGTGGCCGTCTGTATGTCCCGATAACAGGAATCCTGTTCGGGCTGGTGATGATTGGTATCGCGGTCGCCGGATCTGGCGGGAAGGCTTAGCGTGAGGCTGGCTCTGGCGTCGGTTGGCGGGACCGCCGCGCGGCCGAGGCGGCGCCCATGTGGTGCGTCCACCGGGTGTGCCGGGCGATCCTCGCCGTGGGCCGCGGGGCGACCCCCGAACGGTGAAAGCCGTGAAGGATACTTGCGTAGCTGCTCGACAGGGCTGAATATATTTTCGTGCGCAGAGGCTATGGTCGATTCCTTCCCGGCGCGGCGCTGGTCGCGGCGCTGACGCTCGGCGCGGCCGTCCCCACGGGCGCCCCCACCTCCCGGCCCGTCACGCCGGACACCGTGCCGGTCGCCGCCCAGGCGGCCTGCGTGACCGATCCGGCGACCCCGAAGCGGCAGTCCCGGGCGATGTGGATGGCCAGCGTGGCCAACATCGACTGGCCCAGCCGCACCGGGCTGACCCCGGCCGCCCAGCAGGCGGAGTACCGGTCCTGGCTCGACCTGGCGCGCCAGCAGCGGATGAACGCCGTCGTCGTGCAGATCCGCCCCGCCGCCGACGCGTTCTGGCCGTCACCGTACGAGCCCTGGTCGCAGTGGCTCACCGGCACCCAGGGCACCCACCCCGGCTACGACCCGCTGGCCTTCATGGTGGCCGAGGCGCACGCCCGCAACCTGGAGTTCCACGCCTGGTTCAACCCGTACCGGGTGGCCAACCACACCGACCTCACCAGGCTGGCGGCCAACCACCCGGCCCGCAAGAACCCGGGCTGGACCGTCGCCTACGGCGGCCAGCTCTACTACAACCCCGGCATCCCCGCCGTCCGCGCCTTCGTGCAGGACGCGATGATGGACGCCGTCCGCCGCTACGACATCGACGCGGTGCACTGGGACGACTACTTCTACCCGTACCCGGTCAGCGGGGTCGCCTTCCCCGACCAGGCCACCTACGCCCAGTACGGCGCGGGCTTCGGCAACATCGCCGACTGGCGGCGCAACAACGTCAACCTGCTGGTGCAGGAGATGGGCGCGAAGATCCACGCGGCGAAGCCGTGGGTGAAGTTCGGGGTCAGCCCGTTCGGCATCTGGCGCAACGCCGGCACCGACCCGCTCGGCTCGCGCACCACCGGCCTCCAGTCGTACGACGCGATCTACGCCGACACCCGACGCTGGGTGCGCCAGGGCTGGGTCGACTACATCGCCCCGCAGCTCTACTGGCACATCGGTCACCCGGCGGCCGACTACGCGGAGCTGGTGCGCTGGTGGTCCGAGACGGTGAGCGGCACCGACGTCCAACTGCTCGTCGGGCAGGGCACCTACCGCGCGGGCGCGGCGGGGCAGGACGCGGCCTGGCAGGATCCGGCCGAGCTGACCGACCACCTGACGCTCAACCGCGCGTACCCCCGCGTCGTCGGCGACATCCAGTTCAGCGCCAAGGACGTGCGCGCCGACCGGATCGGCGCGGTCAGCCGGCTCGTGGCCGACCACTACCGCCAGCCGGCGCTGGTGCCCCTCGCCGCCGGGCTGGGCGGCGCCGCGCCCGCCGCGCCGAACCTGACCTCGGCGGTGCGCGGCACCGGCGGGGTGACCCTGAGCTGGCAGCGCGGCGCCACGGGCAGCACCACGGCGTACGCCGTGTACCGGCTGCCCGGCGACGGCGCGGTCGACCCCTGCGACCTCGCCGATGGCCGGCACCTGCTCGGCACCGTCCGCGCCTCGGGCAGCACCGGGATGTTCACCGACGCCACCGCCGCCGCCGGCGGCACGTACCGGTACCTGGTGACCGCGCTGGACCGGCTGCACCACGAGAGCGCGGCCAGCAATGTGCGGCTGGTGACGGCGGCCGGCGGGACGTTCAGCGTGGTCGTGGACAACGCCACCGCCGGGGGCTTCGCCGCCGCCACCACCTGGGGCACGTCGTCGTACTCCTCGGCGCGCTACGGCGCGAACTACCGGTACGCCAACCCGCAGGCGGTCAGCGACCCGGCCTGGTTCAGCGCGGCGCTGCCCGCCACCGACAGCTACCGGGTCGAGGTCTGGTACCCGGCCGACCCCGGCTACAACAGCGCCACGCCCTACCTGGTGGCGACGGCGACCGGGACCGTGACGGTCACCGTCGACCAGCGGTCCGGCGGCGGGCAGTGGCGGGTGCTGGGCACCTACCAGCTCGCCGCGGGGGAGCGCCCCGTGATCGGGGTGAGCCGGTGGACGAGCGCGCAGGGCTACGTCGTCGCCGACGCGGTGCGGATCACCCGGCTCTGAGCGTGCCGCTTTCCCCGGGACGTCACGGCGTCCCGGGGAGAGGGCCGTGCGCTCAGTCCCGACGCAGCCAGAGCACGCCGAGCGGCGGCACCTGGAGCGCGGCGGACGCCGGCAGGCCGTGCCACGGCACGCTCTCGGCGTGCACCTCGCCCAGGTTGCCCACCCCCGACCCGCCGTAGTGGTGGGAGTCGGTGTTGAGCACCTCCGCCCAGGTGCCGCCGGCGGGCAGCCCGATGCGGTAGTCCGACAGCGGCCGGGCGGAGAAGTTCGCCACGCAGACCAGGGTCGCGCCGTCGGGGGCGATCCGCACGAACGAGACGGTGTTGTTGGCGACGTCGTCCGCGGCGATCCACCGGAACCCGGCCGGGTCCGTGTCCTGCGCCCACAGCGCGGGAGTGTCCCGGTAGACCGCGTTCAGGTCGCCGACGAGGCGCTGCACGCCGGCCCGAGCCGGGTCGTGCAGCAGGTGCCAGTCGAGCCCCCGCTCCTCGCTCCACTCCCGGTCGTCGGCCAGCTCGCAGCCCATGAAGAGCAACTGCTTGCCCGGGTGCGCCCACATGTACGCCAGCAGGGCGCGGACCGTGGCCAGCCGCTGCCAGGTGTCGCCGGGCATCTTGCCCGCGAGGGAACCCTTGCCGTGCACCACCTCGTCGTGGCTGATCGGCAGCACGTAGTTCTCGCTCCAGGCGTACGCCAGGGAGAACGTGAGCTGGTGGTGGTGATGCTGCCGGTAGATCGGGTCCTTCGAGGTGTAGAGCAGGGTGTCGTGCATCCAGCCCATGTTCCACTTGAAACCGAAGCCGAGCCCGCCGGCGTCGGTGGAGCGGGTGACCCCCGGCCAGGCGGTGGACTCCTCGGCGATCATCACCACCCCGGCGTGGTGCTTGTAGACCGTCGCGTTCACCTCCTGCATGAACGCGATCGCCTCCAGGTTCTCCCGCCCGCCGTACCGGTTCGGCAGCCACTGCCCCTCGGGGCGGGAGTAGTCCAGGTAGAGCATCGAGGCCACCGCGTCGACCCGCAGCCCGTCGACGTGGAACTGCTCGCACCAGTAGAGCGCGTTGGCGACCAGGAAGTTGCGCACCTCGCGGCGGCCGAAGTCGAAGACGTACGTGCCCCAGTCGGGGTGCTCGCCCCGGCGCGGGTCGGGATGCTCGTAGAGGGGGGTGCCGTCGAAGCGGGCGAGGGCCCACTCGTCCTTGGGGAAGTGCGCCGGCACCCAGTCGAGGATCACGCCGACGCCGGCGGCGTGCAGCCGGTCCACCAGGTAACGGAAGTCGTCCGGGTCGCCGAACCGGGACGTCGGCGCGAAGTAGCCGGTGACCTGGTAGCCCCAGGAGCCGCCGAACGGGTGCTCCATCACGGGCAGGAACTCCACGTGCGTGAAGCCCAGCCCGGTGACGTACGCGGTCAGCTCCTCGGCCAGCTCCCGGTAGCCCAGCCCGGGCCGCCAGGAGCCCAGGTGCACCTCGTAGACGCTCATCGGCTCCTGGTGCGGCTGCCGCCGGGCCCGCCGCTCCAGCCAGGCGGCGTCGCCCCACTCGTACGTGGACCGGTGCACCACCGACGCGGTGGCCGGCGGCACCTCGGCGTACGCCGCCAGGGGGTCGGCCTTGTCCCGCCAGTGCCCGTCGGCGCCGAGGATCCGGTACTTGTAGCGGGCGCCGGCCGAGGCGCCCGGGACGAAGACCTCCCACACGCCGCTGGCGCCGAGGGAGCGCATCGGCCAGCCGTCGTCCGGGGCCCAGCCGGTGAAGTCGCCGACGATCCGGACGCCGCGCGCGTTCGGCGCCCAGACGGCGAACGCGACGCCCTCGTCGAGGACCCGGGCGCCGAGCGCCTCCCAGAGCCGCTCGTGCCGGCCCTCGCCGATCAGGTGCAGGTCCAGCTCGCCGACGGTGGGCGGGTGGCGGTACGGGTCGTCGTGCACCCGGCCGTCGACCTCGATCCGGTAGTCGAGCACCTCGCCTGGCACCGTGGTCTCGAACACGCCGGCGTCGTGCACCCGCCGCATCGGGTGCCGCTCGCCGTCGACGAGGACGGCGACGTCGGCGGCGCCGCGGCGCAGCGTGCGGACGACCGTCCGCCCGCCGGCCGGGTGCGCGCCGAGGACGGCGTGCGGGTCGTGCGTCGCGCCGGCGATCAACTCGTCCATCGGGGATCGTCCTCCTGCGCGGGAACGGTGGGGGCGGTGCCGCCCGAGAGGTCGCCGGGAACGTTCTCGACGGTCAGGCCCTGCGCCGCCGGCGCCTGTGCCGCCGTGCCGGCCGGGGGAGCGGGCCGCCGCACGGTCAGCACGTGCGCGGGTTGCAGGTACGGGTCGAGGCGCACCGCGTTGTGCTGCCCCCAGTCGTAGCTGGCGCCGGTCAGCTCGTCGTGCACCGTGAACCGGTCGTGCCAGTCGAAGCCGAGCGCCGGCATGTCCAGCGTGGTGTTGCCCCACTGCACGCCCTGCGCGTCGAACGAGCAGACCACGACGACCGTGTTGCCGGTGTCCGGGTCGTGTTTGGACCAGCAGAGCAGCGCCGGGTTGTCGATCTCGTGGAAGACGAGGTTGCGGAGCTGGTGCAGGGCCGGGTTCTCCCGGCGTACCCGGTTGAGGGTGGCGATGAACGGCGCCAGGGAGCGGCCCTGCGCCTGCGCGCCCGCCCAGTCCCTCGGACGCAGCTCGTACTTCTCGTTGTCGAGGTACTCCTCGGCGCCGGGGCGGGCCACGTGCTCGAACAGCTCGTAGCCGGCGTACATGCCCCAGGACGGGGAGAGCAGCGCGGCCAGCACGGCCCGGATCTTGAACATGGGCGGGCCGCCGTGCTGCAACGAGGAGTGCAGGATGTCCGGCGTGTTCGGCCAGAAGTTGGGTCGCATGTGGTCGGCCGCCGCGACCAGCTCCTCGCAGTACGCCCGCATCTCGGCCGCCGAGGTGCGCCACGTGAAGTACGTGTACGACTGGGTGAAGCCGATCTTGCCCAGGCCGTGCATGATCGCCGGCCGGGTGAACGCCTCGGCGAGGAAGAGCACGTCCGGGTCGACCCTCTTCACCTCGGCGATCAGCCAGTGCCAGAAGTCGAACGGCTTCGTGTGCGGGTTGTCCACCCGGAAGATCCGGATGCCCTCGCCCACCCAGTGCAGCACCACCCGCAGGATCTCCGCCCGGATGCCCTCCGGGTCGTTGTCGAAGTTCAGCGGGTAGATGTCCTGGTACTTCTTCGGCGGGTTCTCCGCGTACGCGATGCTGCCGTCGGCCCGCGTGGTGAACCACTCCGGGTGCTCCGTCACCCACGGGTGGTCCGGCGCGCACTGCAACGCCAGGTCCATCGCCACCTCCAGGCCCTGCTCGGCGGCGGCGGCGACGAAGTCCCGGAAGTCCTCCGGCGTACCCAGGTCGGGGTGGATGGCGTCGTGGCCGCCCTCGGCGGCGCCGATCGCCCACGGCGAGCCGACGTCGTCCGGGCCCGCGGTCAGCGAGTTGTTGCGGCCCTTGCGGTTGACCCGGCCGATCGGGTGGATCGGCGGCAGGTAGAGCACGTCGAAGCCCATCGCGGCGACGCCCGGCAGGCGCTCGGTGGCGGTGGCGAACGTGCCGGAGCGGGCCGGCGCGTCGACGGTGGCCGGGACGGCCCCCTCGGAGCGGGGGAAGAACTCGTACCAGGCGGAGAAGAGCGCGCGGGGGCGGTCCACCCAGAGCCGGTGCTCCTCGCCGGTGGTGACCAGCTCCCGGACCGGGTGCTCCCAGAGCAGGCCGGCCAGCTCCAGCGCCGGAGCGACCCGCCGGGGCAACGGCAGCCGGTCGTCGCGCAGCGCCGCCACCGCCGCCGACACCCGGTCGACGTCGCCCGCCGGCACCAGCGCGGCGGCGGCCGTCAGCACCCGGGCGCCCTCGGCGAGGTCGTTGGCCAGCTCCGCCGGCCCCTGGCCGGCGGCCAGCTTCTTGGTGACCGCGTTCTGCCAGGTCAGGTAGGGGTCCTGGAACGCCTCGACGGTGAACACCCACTCGCCGACCGCGTCCGGGCGGATGACCGCGTGCCAGCGGTCCTGGCCGGGCTCGCCGGGGCGCATCCGGGTGAACGGCCGGGCCCGCCCGTCGGGGCCCAGCCACACCACGTTGCAGCCGAGCGCGTCGTGCCCCTCTCGGTAGGCGCGGGCCGACACCGGCACGGGCTCGCCCACCACCGCCTTGGCCGGGTAGCGACCGCAGGAGACGACGGGGGAGACGTCTTCGATCGGAAACCGTCCAGTCACCCCGCCAACCTACTGCGCGAGATCGATTCCCGCGCGGCTCAGCCGGCGGCGCCCACCGACCGGTACACCTCCAGCGTCCGCCGCGCCACGGCGTCCCAGGAAAACTGCTCGACGGCCCGGCGCCGGCCGGCGAGCCCGAACTCCGTGGCGCGCCCCGGGTCGGCCAGCACCTCGTTGACCCTGGCCGCGAGGTCGGCGACGAACCGGCCCGGGTCCAGCGGCCGGCCGGAGCCGTCGGCGGCCTGCTCGATCGGCACCAGCAGCCCGGTCCCGCCGTCGACGACCACCTCCGGGATGCCGCCGGTCGCGGTGGCCACCACCGCCGTCTCGCAGGCCATCGCCTCCAGGTTCACGATGCCCATCGGCTCGTATACCGACGGACAGACGAAGACCGTGGCGTGCGTGAGCACCTGGATCACCTCGTGCTTGGGCAGCATCTCGGCGATCCAGACGACTCCCGAGCGGCCCGCCCGCAGCTCGGCCACCAGGCCCTCCACCTCGGCGGCGATCTCCGGGGTGTCCGGCGCCCCGGCCAGCAGCACCAGCTGGGCGTCGGCGGGCAGGTCGCGCGCCGCGCGCAGCAGGTAGGGCAGCCCCTTCTGCCGGGTGATCCGCCCGACGTACACCACGCTCGGGCGGGCCGGGTCGATGCCGAGCCGGTCCACCACGTCGGTGCCGTGGTCCGGGGAGTACTCGTCGGTGTCGATGCCGTTGTAGACCACCCGGACCCGGTCCGGGTCCACCGCCGGGTACGCGGTCAGCACGTCACGCCGCATCCCCTCGCTGACCGCGACGACCGCGTCGGCGGCCTCGAAGGCCGTGCGCTCGCACCAGGACGAGAGCGCGTACCCGCCGCCGAGCTGCTCGGCCTTCCACGGCCGCAGCGGCTCCAGGCTGTGCGCGGTCACCACGTGCGGCACGCCGTGCAGCAGCTTCGCGGTGTGCCCGGCCAGGTTGGCGTACCAGGTGTGGCTGTGCACCACGTCGGTGCCGGCGCACGCCGCCGCCATCTCCAGATCCACGCCCATCGTCCGCAGCGCGGCGTTCGCGCCGCCCAGGCCCGCCGGTTCGGCGTACGCGGTGACGCCCGGCTCGATGCGCGGCGCGCCGAAGCAGTGCACCCGCACGTCGGCGAGCCGACGCAGCTCACGGGCCAGGTACTCCACGTGCACCCCGGCGCCGCCGTACACCTCGGGCGGGTACTCCCGGGTCAGCAGGTCGACGCGAAGGTGCGCGGATTCCGTCATCCCCCGCACCCTAGTGCAGAAGTGTGCCCGTACGAGTGGTGAAGTCCGCGGCGGATGGTTAGCGTCTGAACATGGCTGCCAAGGTGCTCGCGATCGTCCTGGCCGGCGGAGAGGGCAAGCGCCTGATGCCGCTCACCACGGACCGGGCCAAGCCGGCCGTTCCGTTCGGCGGGATGTACCGCATGGTCGACTTCGTCCTTTCCAACCTGGCGAACGCCGGCTATCTGAAGATCGTCGTGCTGACCCAGTACAAGTCGCACTCGCTGGACCGGCACATCACCAAGACGTGGCGGATGTCGACGCTGCTCGGCAACTACGTCACCCCCGTGCCGGCGCAGCAGCGGCGCGGCCCGTGGTGGTTCGCCGGCTCCGCCGACGCGATCTACCAGAGCTTCAACCTGATCAACGACGAGCAGCCGGACCACGTGATCGTCTTCGGCGCCGACCACATCTACCGGATGGACCCGCGGCAGATGGTGGAGGACCACATCGCCTCCGGCGCCGGGGTCACGGTGGCCGGCATCCGGCAGCCGCTGTCGACGGCCGACCAGTTCGGCGTGATCGAGGTCGGCGAGGACGGCCGGCGGATCCGGGCGTTCCGCGAGAAGCCCACCGACGCGGTCGGCCTGCCCGACGCCCCCGACCAGATCTACGCCTCGATGGGCAACTACGTGTTCAGCACGAAGGCCCTCTGCGAGGCGGTCGAGCGCGACGCGGAGGACAAGACTAGCAAGCACGACATGGGCGGCAGCATCATCCCGATGCTGGTCGAGCGGGGCGAGGCCAACGTCTACGACTTCCGCGACAACGAGGTGCCGGGCAGCACCGACCGGGACCGCGGCTACTGGCGCGACGTGGGGACGCTCGACTCCTTCTACGACGCCCACATGGATCTGATCAACGTGCACCCGGTGTTCAACCTCTACAACTTCGAGTGGCCGATCTACACGGAGCAGCCGCCGTACCCGCCGGCGAAGTTCGTGCACCAGTGGGGCGAGCGGGTCGGCCGGGCGGTGGGATCGATGGTCTCGCCCGGCGCGGTGATCTCCGGCTCGCTCGTGGAGAACTCGGTCGTGTCGCCGAAGGTGAAGGTGCACTCCTGGGCCCACGTGGACGGCGCGGTGCTGATGGAGGGGGTGGACATCGGCCGGCACGCGGTGGTCCGCCGGGCCATCCTCGACAAGAACGTGGTCGTGCCCGAGGGAGCCGAGATCGGCGTCGACCTGGAGAAGGACCGGCAGCGCTACACCGTCTCGGACAACGGCATCGTGGTGATCGGCAAGGGACAGAAGGTGGAACCGTGAGCAGTCATCCCCGGGCCGGCAAGCCCGCCCAGCCCGCCGACCTGGTCGACGTGCCGCGGCTGGTCACCGCCTACTACGCCGAGCACCCCGACCCGCAGGACCCGGCGCAGCAGGTCTCCTTCGGCACGTCCGGGCACCGCGGGTCGAGCCTGCGCAACGCGTTCAACTCCGACCACATCCTCGCGGTCACCCAGGCGCTCTGCGACTACCGCCGCGAGCGGGGCCTGGACGGCCCGCTGTTCGTCGGCCGCGACACCCACGCCCTCTCCGCCCCGGCCGCGGTGGACGCGCTGGAGGTGCTCGCCGCCAACGAGGTCACCGTGCTGATGGACAGCCGGGACGGCTACACGCCCACCCCGGCGGTGTCGCACGCCATCCTCACCCACAACCGGGGGCGCACCAGCGGGCTGGCCGACGGCATCGTGATCACCCCGTCGCACAACCCGCCCGACGACGGCGGCTTCAAGTACAACCCCACCCACGGCGGGCCGGCGGACACCGACGTCACGAAGTGGATCCAGGACCGGGCCAACGCCATCCTGGCCGACGGGCTGAAGGAGGTCCGCCGGATCCCCTACGCGCGGGCCCGCGCCGCCGACACCACCGGGTCGTACGACTTCCTCGCCGGCTACGTCGACGACCTGCCGGCGGCGATCGACGTCGACGCGATCCGCGACGCCGGGGTGCGCATCGGCGCGGACCCGCTCGGCGGGGCGAGCGTCGCCTACTGGGGCGAGATCGCCGAGCGGCACCGACTGGACCTGGCCGTGGTCAACCCGACCGTCGACCCCACCTGGCGGTTCATGACCCTCGACGGCGATGGCAAGATCCGGATGGACTGCTCGTCGCCGAATGCGATGGCCTCGCTGATCGCGGCCCGCGCCGACTACCAGGTCTCCACCGGCAACGACGCCGACGCCGACCGGCACGGCATCGTCACCCCCGACGCGGGCCTGATGAACCCCAACCACTACCTCGCGGTGGCGATCGCCCACCTGTTCCGCACCCGGACGAACTGGGGGCCGGCCGCCGCGGTCGGCAAGACCCTGGTCTCCTCGTCGATGATCGACCGGGTCGCCGCCGACCTGGGCCGCCCGCTGCTGGAGGTGCCGGTCGGCTTCAAGTGGTTCGTCCCCGGGCTGCTCGACGGCGCGGTCGGCTTCGGCGGCGAGGAGAGCGCCGGAGCGTCGTTCCTGCGCCGCGACGGGGGCACCTGGACCACCGACAAGGACGGCATCCTGCTCTGCCTCCTCGCCGCCGAGATCATCGCCACCACCGGCCGTACGCCGAGCCAGCACTGGGCGGAGCTGGCCGAGCGCTTCGGCGCGCCCGCGTACGCCCGGATCGACGCGCCGGCGACCCGGGAGCAGAAGGCCGTGCTCGGCAAGCTCTCGCCGGAGCAGGTGACCGCCACCGAGCTGGCCGGCGAGCCGATCACCGCGACCCTCACCGCCGCCCCGGGCAACGGCGCGCCGATCGGCGGGCTCAAGGTCACCACCGACTCCGGCTGGTTCGCCGCCCGGCCGTCCGGCACGGAGGACGTCTACAAGATCTACGCCGAGTCGTTCCAGGGGCCGAAGCACCTGGAACGCATCCAGCAGGAGGCGAAGGACCTGGTGACAGAGGTGCTCAAGCAGGCCTGAGCGCGGGGCAATCCGCGGCCGGTCACGGGAGATCAGAAAGATCTACGGCGTCACCGCCGGGTGACGGAACGAAGGATCCTGGCGGAGATCCGCCCCACGAGGGGCAATTCCGTACCCGGTTGCTCCGGCACCCGGCGCCGGTTCAGCGCGGTGGGGGGAGTTTGCGGCGGTTGAGCTGCTCGCGCAGCCCCTCTGGCAGCAGCTCGCGGAGCTGCTCGGGGAGCAGCGGCAGGTCCAGCAGGCTGAGCTTCAGCTGGTTGCGCTCCTGGTAGCGGCGGGGGTCCAGCCGTACCACCAGCCCTGCCTCCCGGCGGTAGCTGATGTCGATCGCCCCCTCGGTGGCCGCCTCCCGGATGACCAGCCCGTCCATCTCCACCGCCACCGGCGCGGAGCCCGGCGTCAGCTCCAACCGGATCTTCTCCTCCGGGGACAGGACCACTGAGCGGGAGATGCCGGCCATCGGCGCCGACGGGGTGACCACCACCGCCTGCGTGGCCGGGGAGACCAGCGGGCCACCCGCCGCGTAGCTGTACGCGGTCGAGCCGGTCGGGGTACTCACCACCAGCGCGTCGCAGCGGTAGTAGCCGTAGCGCTGGCCGTCCACGGCGAGGGTCGCCGTCACGAACCCGGAGCCGGGCTGGCGGACCAGCGCGACGTCGTTGAACGCGACGATGTCGTCCCCGCAGACGTCGCAGGCCAGACAGCTGTGCGCCTCCACCGTGAAGTTCTTGTTGGCGAGCCGGTCCAGCGCCTCCAGCAGCTCCGGCGGCTCCACCTCCACCAGGAACCCGAGCTTGCCCAGGTGCACCCCGAGCACCGGCTTCGGGTCACGCACCACGGACCGGAGCGCCCCGAGCATCGTGCCGTCCCCGCCGATGCTGATCAGTGCGCTCACATGCTCGGCCAACTCCTCGGCGGGCATCGCCTCCACCGTCGCCGGCACCCGGTGCCGGTCCTCGGTGCGCACGACGAGCCCCGTGTGGTGCCGGGCCGCCCAGTCGGCAATGATCGAGACGATCCCGGTGGCGTCCCGCGTCGGGTGAAGCACCAGCCCGAGCAGGGTGCGGTCCATGCCTCCACCTCACCACATCCGGCCGGGCGCTGCCGGTCACCGGGCCAGATGCCGCACGATCGCCTCGCTGAAGACCGCCTCGATGTCGCACCGCTCCTGGACCTGCCGCCAGTCGCCGCCGTCGCGCACGTGGTAGTGGGTCGACTCCTCGGCGGTCACGGTCCCGAAGTGCAGGCACTGGAACTCGATGAGGTGGAACTGGGTGCCGTCGAAGCCGATGTCCAGCGAGACCAACGGGGTGCCGAGCGTGTCCGCCACCTGCTCGGCGTAGTCGAGCAGGGCTTCGCGGTCCACGCCCCCGTCGCTGTGGAAGTCGAAGTCGCCGCTTCCGCTCGCTCGGAAGTCGCCGGCACGGTTGCGCCGGTAGAGCGTGTAGTAACGCTTGCCGAGCCGGAGCACCTTGAAGTCGCCGGCCAGTCCTGGGATGAAGTTCTGCACCACGAACTTGTGCCGGTGCAGCGAGTGGGGGTGGTGCTCACGCCGCAGCGCGCGCTTGGCGTGCTCTCGTACCCCTGCCCACAGGTCGGCGACCCGGCTGAAACGTCGCGCCACGCGGATCAGTTCCGCGTGGTCGGCCGCCAAGGCGACGAACGTCGACCCCGCGCCGTACGCTGCCTTGACCACCTTCGGCCACGGCCCGTCGAGGGCGGTGGACGCCAACTCCTCCAGCGTGCCGAAGGTGCGAGTGTGCAGCCCGGCCGCCTCCTTGGGGAAGAGTTGGAAGCGCAGTGCCTCCATCATCGCCTTGTTGTGGTGCGCGCGCAGGAAGCGGTAGCTCGGGATGGTCCTCGCCCCGGCCGTCTCCAGCGCGAGGACGAGGTCCTCGATCCAGCTCTTGTAGAGCAGCCCGGCATCCTCTGAGGAGGTGTACAGCACGGGAACGCCCTGAAGGTCCGCGCCAAGGTCCAGTTCGGCCAGCGGGATCACCTCCGGGCGCAGCCCGGCGTCACTGAGGCGCCGGCACACCCGATCGACGTCCATCGTGCACAGGCCGTGCCGTGTGCGGGCCGTCGAATAGAAGGTGCCACGGTAATCGGTCAGGATCAAAACTCTGGCCATACCGCATTTTCGGTGACGGAGTCGTTTCGGGGCGTGATAATCGTCGGCGTGGCGCGAGGTTAGGCGGGTTAACCGGGCCCACCGGGCTGGTTGTCTGCTCGCGCGTCACCCGTTCGAGGGCCGCGCCAGCCATCCGATGGATCTCAGGCCGGGGCCGGTTATCCGGAAGACCTGGCGCCGCCGCACTCAGATCACAACGACATCCGAGGTGGACGACAGGTGTTGCGCAGGTATCGGGATCTTGGTCGTGGCCCGGGCGTCGAGTGGGCGTCGGCTCCGGGGGACGTTGCGGCGGACCGGCCGCTGCGGTCGACGCCGGCATGGTGGCGAGCGACGACAGGGAGCGCGGCCTGATGCGGGTGGACGCGAGGCGGCCTGGTCGCGTCCTCGGTCTGGTGGCGCGGCTGGTTGACCGGGTCGTCACCACTGGCTCGCGGGCCCGCCGGGCGATACACGGGCTGGCCGTGGCTGACCGGTTCGGCGCGCGGGGTGACGGATTCGTGTTTGATCCGGACGGCGTCTACACCTTCGAGACGATCGAGGTAGGGCGCAACGTGGACCTCGGACACCGTCCGGTGATCATGGCTGCCCGGTCCCGGATACAGATCGGCGACAACGTGATGTTCGGCCCGGAGGTCACCATCCGGGGTGGCAACCACCGGGTGGACCAGATCGGCGTACCGATGATCGAGGTCACGAAGGGGCCGGGCGACGAGGACCACGATCGTGGTGTGATGATCGGCGACGACGTCTGGGTCGGCACCCGCGCGGTCATCCTGCATGGGGTCACCGTCGGGCGCGGTGCGGTGATCGGAGCCGGTGCGGTCGTCACCCGGCCGGTGCCGCCGTACGCGATCGTGGCCGGCAGCCCGGCACGGGTAGTCCGGCTACGCTGGCCGGTCGAGACGATCGCCGCCCACGAGCGCGCCCTCTACCCCCCGGATCAGCGGCTGACAGTAGCCGAGTTGGCTTCGCTTACCGAGTTCGCCGTGCCGGAGCCGCGCCCCGCGCCGGCAATGAAGTCGCGCACGGCCGGCGTCCAGGAGCGGTAGTCGAAGTCCCTCGCCCGATCCCGGGCGGCCTGGCTCATCCGTCGCCACTCGTCGTCGTCCAAGGCGAGCGCCCGCAGCAGGCCGTCGTGGACGTCGTCCGGGGTCGGTCCAGCCAGCACGAGCCCTTCGCGCCCCTCCGTGACGTACCGAGCGAGGTCACTTGTGTGGTTCAGCAGCACTGGGCACCCGGCGGCCAGGCTCTCCGGCACCTTCGACGGGAAGCCCGCCCTCGAGTATCCGACGTCGGGGCGGACGAGGACCGAGAAGTGTGCGCCGCCCAGCTCGGCCAGGATGCGCTCACGCGGCACCCGGCCCAGGTAGGTGATCTGCCCGGCGAGGTCCACTAGGCCGTGGGCGTCCAGGTCGGACAGTTCGGCGGCCTGGTCGCGAGTCATGCCGGCGATCGTCAGACGGACCCGGTCACGCTCCGCCGCGGGCAACTGCCGGATCCCCTCCACCACGACGGCCAGCAGGTCCTTGGCGCCGGCGGTGCCGGCGTAGAGCAGGCGCAGGCCGCCCTCCAGCGAGGGCGGCGCGGGGGACGCGTAATTGGCGCAGTCGACCTGCGGCGGTACCACGAGTGTGGGTCGCCGGTGACCGAAATCGCCGTGGAGCGCGGTGGAGATCGCGATGATCCGGTCGGCCAGCCGGGCCGCGAGCAACGCCTGCCACCGGTGTCGGACGAAATGTGGGCTGAGTCGGCCCAGGCTGAACTGCGGCGCGTCGTGCCGCTCCATCACATCGACGGTGATCGGACGGCGCACCACGAGTCGGAGAACTACCCAGGTGGTCAGATTCCACAGCCCCAGCGGCAGGAGGACACCGTCCAGATCGCCCCGTCGTACGCCGGCTCGGCGCAGTGCGGCGAGCACCCGAAGCGGGCGGCGCTGGCGGTGCCACCAACGGGCCACCTTGCCTCCCGTGCTCGGCGGGAGAGTCAGGAGCTGGACCTCCGCCGGCAGCGGCGGATCCACGGGTGGCCGGGTCCCGTCGGCGGGCCAGTCGTTGACCACCACGACGGTGGCGCCAGGTGGAGTCGCCGAACGGGCCAGGTGCAGCAGCCGGTTGGACATGGCATCGCCGTGCGGAAACCGGTACGCCGCCAGCGCGAGGAGGCGGGGGGTGCCGGGACCGGCTGGGTCGAGCGGGCCCGCCACCGGTGGCTGGGACATGAGCTACCCCGTTCAAGGAAATTGTTCCTGTTAATCCGATATCGCCCGATAGTCTAGATCGCCGATATCGCCCGCTGCCGGCCCCCACGCCGGAACGCGTCGGATTGGAGTTCCTGTGCGCCCGAGCATCGCCGTCGCCGGTCTCGACCATTCGCCACCCGCTGCTCGCACCCGCCCGGTCGTGGTCCAGCACTCCGCCGGACGGCCGGGAGCGAACGGCCCCCTGACCGTCGTCGAGCGGGTGCTCGCCTCCCGGCTCGGCGACGAGTACGACTTCGTGCGGATGCACCAGGACCGGGGCAATGGCGGCCTCGACGTGCCGCTGCTCCGCGAGTGGGTGGCGCTGCTGCGCCGCCTCCGGCCGGACCTGGTGCACGTTCGGGGCCTGCAGAACGAAGGCTTTCTCGGCGTCCTCGCCGCACGTCTGGCCCGCTGTCCGCGGATCCTGGTCACGGTGCACGGCACCGTCCGCGATCTGCGCCAGGGCGGCCGGCCGCTGCGGCGTGGGCTGCTGGTGCACGGCGCGGAGCCGTTCACCCTGCGGGCGGCCACCCACGTCGCGACCGTCTGCGAGTACGCCGCGGGAAGGGACTTCCTGCGCGGTTGCCGGGACCGGTTCGTCGGGGTGATCCCGAACGGTGTGCTGGTGCCGGAGGAGCCCGTCCCCCGCGAGCGGGTCCGCGGCGAACTCGGCCTGCGGCCCGACGACGTCGTGATGATTACGGTCGCCAGGCTGACCTGGGAGAAGGGCTACGGAGTGCTCGCCGACGCCCTGCGCCGGTTGCCGACCGCCGCCGGTCGCCGGGTGCTGCTCGTGGCCGGCGACGGTCCGGACCGCCCCGCGATCGCCGAGGCGCTGGGCGCCGCCGCCGCGGCAGGCCCCGACGCGCTCGACGTGCGCCTGCTCGGCTCCCGAGCCGACGTCCCGGATCTGCTGGCCGCCGCCGACCTGTTCGTCTTCCCGACGCTGCACGAGAACCTGTCCAACGCGCTGCTGGAGGCGATGGCCCACGGACTGCCGGTGGTGGCGAGCGCGGTCGGAGGCAACGTGGAGGTGCTGCGCGACGGAGCCGGTGTGCTCGTGCCCGCCGGCGATCCGCGGGCCCTCGCCGACGCCGTGGCTTTCCTGGTGGCCAGCCCGACCGCCCGGGTCGAACTCGGTGTCCGGGCGCGCGGCCGGGTCCGCGAGCGGTACAGCCTCGACCGCATGCTTGACAACCTCGACGGGGTCTACCGCCGGATCCTGGCGGTGGGCCGGTGACGGCCCCGCACGGCACCCGTGTGACGCTGCTCGGGTTCACCGTGCCGGACGACGTGCTCGCGGACGTCACCGCACGCGACGTCGTGCACGCCACCCAGACCCACACCCTCGCCTGGGGGCTGGTTGCCGCGCTGCGCGCCGCGGGTTGCCGCGTGAGCCTCCTCTCCGCCGCGCCCGTCTCCACCTGGCCGCGCAACCGCCGGCTGCTGTTCCGCGGCGGGCGGTTCCACCACGACGGGGTCGAGGGCCGACTGCTGGGCTTCGTCAATGTGCTCGGCGTCAAGCACCTGACGCGCTTCCTCGCCGCCCGCCGGCGGCTGGCCGCTTCGCCAGGCGCGGGAGAGGTGTTGCTCGTGCACGGCGTGCACGCCCCGTTTCTGTGGGCCGGTGCGCTGGCCGCGCGGCGGCGCGGGGTCCGGGTCGTACCCGTGCTCACCGACCCGCCGGGCGTCGCCCTTCCCACCGACGGGCGGTTGGTGCGGCTGCTGCGCCGGCTCGACGTCGCCCTGGTCCGGGCCGCGTTGCGGCGCTGCGCCGGGGTGATCGCGCTGACCGGGCCACTCGCCGAGGACTTCGCGCCCGGGCGTCCCCACCTGGTCATGGAGGGGATCTTCCACCCGCCCGCCGGGGTCCGCCCCCGTGTCGAGGCCGCCCCGGACGTCCGTGAGGTGGTGTACGCGGGAGGGCTCAGTCGCGCGTACGGCGTGGACCGCCTGGTGGCGGCATTCCGTGCGCTGCCCGACCCGGACCTGCGGCTGCTGCTGTTCGGCCGGGGAGAGTTGACGCCCTGGCTGCGCGAGCAGGCCGCCGCCGACCCGCGGATCGTGCCTCCGGACCTGCTCGACCGGGACGTGCTGGCCGGGCGCCTCGCGCGGGCGGCGGTGCTGGTCAACCCCCGTCCGGTCGCGCAGGGTTTCGTGCGCTACTCGTTCCCGTCCAAGACCATCGAGTACCTGTCGGCCGGGGTGCCGGTGGTCAGTACCCGGCTCCCCGGCATTCCCGCCGACTACCTGCCGCACCTCGTGCTCGCCGAGCCGGACACGGTCGACGGTCTCCGTGAGGCGCTGACCCGCGCGTTGGCGCTTCCGCCCGGGGAGGTGACCCGGCGTGGGGTGGCCGGCCGGGAGTTCCTCCGCCTGACCCGCAGCCCCGTGGCGCAGGGGCGGCGGGTGCACGACTTCCTGGCCTCCCTGGCCGCGTCGCCGGACGCCTCCCCGCCGGGCCGCTCGGCCGTGGCGCCCGTCGCGTCCGGGCGCTGACCTCATGGATGAGCGCAGGACGTACGTCCTTGTTTGCGTGACTTATCACCTGTCGTGCTCGTTGTCCCGTTGGTGATCGCGCCGGCGTCGGGCCGGGGGCACCGGTGGAACGGGGGACGACCGTGAAGGTAGTGGTGACGGGCGGTGCCGGCTTCATCGGGGCCAACCTGGTCCGGGCGCTGCTGGACGCGCCGGAGGTCGCCTCGGTCGTCGCGGTGGACGACCTCTCCACCGGTCTCCTGGAAAACCTGGACGGCCTGCCGGTGCCGCTCCTCCGCGGCACCGTTCTCGACCCCGACCTGCTGGACGAGGCGTTCGCCGGCGCCGCCAGCGTGGTGCACCTCGGCGCACTGGGCTCGGTGCCCCGGTCCATCGACCGCCCGCTGCCGAGCCACCACGCGAACGCCACCGGCACCCTGATGGTGCTCGAGGCGGCGCGCCGGCACGACGTCGGGCAGGTGATCATGGCCTCGTCCTCCTCCGTCTACGGCGCGAACCCCGTGCTGCCCCGGCAGGAAGGGCTGCGCCCGATGCCGGTCAGCCCGTACGCCGTCTCCAAGCTCGCCGCCGAGGCGTACACCGTCGCCTACGCGAGTTGCTACGGCTTGCCGGTGCTGCCCTTCCGCTTCTTCAACGTCTTCGGCCCCCGGCAGGCGGCCCACCACGCCTATGCGGCAGTGGTGCCCCGGTTCGTCACCGCGGCCCTGGCTGGGCAGCCGCTGCGGGTGCACGGCGACGGGCGGCAGACCCGCGACTTCACCTACGTCGGCAGCGTCACCTCGGTGATCGTCGACGCGGTCGTCCGCCGGGTGTCCGCACCGGACGTGGTCAACCTCGCCTTCGGCGCACGGATCTCGCTGCTGGAGGTGATCGCTGACCTGGAGGACATCCTCGGCCGGCGACTCGAGGTGATCCGCGAGCCTCCGCGGCCGGGCGACGTCCGGGACTCGCAGGCCGACTGCGGCCGGTTGTACGAACTCTTTCCCACGGTACGGCCCACCCCGCTGCGGGTCGGTCTGGAGCAGACTGTGTCCTGGATGTCCGGACGCGTACTGGCCGGCCAGTAGGGACCGGTGAAAGCCGGAGGCGGCAGGTGATGGAGCCACACGCCATCGACCGCGTCGTGGCGGGCGCCGGGGCCGCCAACGACGTTCCCGGGCTCGATGGGTGACCAGCCCGCCATGCGTGCAGCCCATCCGCCAGCCGGCGCCGAGGATCAGCAAGGTGTGGTGGGCACGCCGTCTCAGCAGGCAGCGGCGGACCCGGTGGAGCAGGCGGACCATGAGGCAGCGCGACGCTCGCGCGGCCGGGCCCTGGTCGCGGGCATCGCCTCCTCGCTCGGTGGCAAGGCCGTCGGCCTGGTCGCGCCGTTGTTGATCACGCCACTCGCGTTCACACACCTCGGCGCCGAGCGTTACGGCATGTGGATGGCCGTCACGTCGCTGACGAGCATGGCACTGTTCGCCGACTTCGGACTCGGCAACGGCCTGCTGACCCGACTCGCCCGGCTGTACACCGCAGGGGACCGGTCCGCGGCCGCGCGCGAGATCGCGAGCGCGTACGCCCTGCTGGGATGCCTCGCCGCGGTGCTGCTCGGCGTGCTGGCGGCCACCGTGCAGATAGTCCCGTGGTCCGCCCTGCTCAACGTCACCCATCCGGACGTGGCCCGCGACGCCCGGGCCGTGGTCCTGCTCTGTTTCGGTTCCTTCCTCGTCAACATCCCTCTGGCGCTGATTCAACGTGTCCAGTACGCCCATCAGCAGGTCGCGCAGAGCAACCTGTGGCAGGCAGTCGGCAGCCTGGTGTCGGCGGGCCTGGTGGTCGCCGGAGCCGTCGCCGACGTCGACCCGGTCCTGCTGATCGCCGGAGCGGTGCTGGCGGTGCCTCTGATGAATGCCGCCAACACACTCTGCTACTTCGCCTGGCAGAACCCGGACCTGCGGCCCCGGCCACGGTACGTGCGCGGGCTCGCCGTACGAGGGCTGCTCCGGTTGGGGCTGCGGTTCTTCGTCATTTCCGTGCTCAGCTCCGTCATCCTCAACGTTGACGGCTTCCTGGTCGGCCGGGTCCTCGGCATGACGTCGGCAGCGAACTACGCGGTGGTCATGCGCGTGTTCAGCGTGCTCGCGCTCTTTGTCACGCTGGTCAATCTTCCGCTCTGGCCAGCCAATGGCGAGGCGTTGGCGCGTGGCGACGTCACGTGGGTGCGTCGGAACACACGTCGGATGTCGTGCCTGTCCGCCGTCGTGGTGGCGCTACCGGGGCTCGGTCTTGTCCTGTTCGGAAACGACGTCCTCCGGTTCTGGATCCGGTCGGAGGAACTCGCGCACGTACCGGTGCCGCTGTTGGTCGCACTCGCCGTGTACTCGGTGCTGATCGCGGTGGCGTCCCCGATCTTCATGGTCCAGAACAGCATCGGGCTGCTCCGCCCTCAGTTCGTGGGGTGGCTCGCCTGTCTCGCCGTCGCGATACCCCTCAAGGTCTTCCTGGCCGGTCGGATCGGCCTGTCCGGTGTGGCCGTGGCGTCGGTCGTGTCGTACGGAGCGACGGTCTTTCCGGCGGCAGTCGTCGGCTACCGCAGGGCGCTCGCCGTGACGTCCTCGAAGAGGCGGATCGACCCCGGGCCGATGGAGCCGGCCTCGTACCGCCCGCGACATCGTCACCGTCAGCCGGCGCGCCCCGGCCGGTGATCGGGCCGCTTCCGCAGGCCCCGCGGTGTGGATCCGCGCGGACCGGCCAGGGCACCCACGAGAACCGCACATCCCTTGGTGCCGCCCCATGCCGATGGCCGGATCGTAAACCCCGGCTGTAGCTCGTGAGGCCAATCGCCAGCTTGGCTTCGGGCCTGAGATCGCCGCTGTTCTGGACAGCCCGTGGCTACCCGAGCCTGTGGATGCGAGTGGGCTCCACGACCCGCGTGGATGCCTCTGCACCTGCATCGGCCGGCGGCTGCCCCGTCCGGCGGCGGTGGGTCGGTGACAGCAAGTAGAGCAGGAGCAGAGTGGCGACGCCGATCAGCCCTGGGCGGGACATCCCCAGCTGGTTGTTGGCAGGGATGTAGCCGATGAGCAGGACAAGTTGCACGAAGATCAGGGTGGGCAGGAGCCGTTTGGAGACGACCGACTCGCGCCAGGTCCTGGCGAAGAACCAGCCCAGCAGCGCCATGAAGAGAATGGTGCCGGGAAACGTCAGATCCGAGGCGAGCCAGGGGTAGATGGTCGACCAGTACAGCCCAGCCGGCCATCCCGTCCGCTCCTCGGTGCGTTGAAGATAGGTGGGATACCGGTCGGCATCCACGCCCAGGTACTGGCTGCCGTAGGAGGCCAGGGCTGGTGTGCTTCCCATGCCGTGCGACCAGGAGAAGGGCGTGTCGAGGTTGTAGGCGAGTCCGAGATAGCCGTGTGTCGGGTAGTGGACGACTGCCGCTACGCCGCTCGCGAGATGCGGGCCCACGATCCGTTCCACAGTCGAGCTCGCCTGGATTCGGTCCTGGGTCCCGAACCACGCGGCCCGGTCCGCCTGGTTGTTCACCATGTAGCCGCAGAACAGTGCCGCAACGACCGCGACCAGGATGGTGGCCCGCCGGCGTCGACCTCCGTGACGTGTCCGGTCCCTCGCGCGTGCCGACGCGATCAGGAGACCACCGGCGATCATCAGGACAACGTCGCCGAGACCCTTCATGGTCCCGATGTAGAGGAAGAAGACCGAATAGGTGTCGATGCCGGCGAGCCCGAGAAACCGTACGCCGGTCGTCAGACGCCGCCAGTGGATGACCAGCACCGGGACGAGCACGGTGCCCAGCACGCCGAGCAACGTCAACACCTGGATGGCGGCGTTGGTCCGCCCGGTGTCCTGCTGGGCCTGGTAGACCGAGAACTTGCTGGCGTACGCCTGAGCGGGGTCCTGGATGCTGGCCCAGATGCTGCCGGGACCGGTCGCACCGTACTCGCCGAGCAGCGCCACTCCGAGGGCGATGTAGTAGACCCCCCCGGCCACGACCAACTGTCGGACGCGCTGGCTGTCCTGGGCCCGCGTCGTCCTGGTTGTCCCGATCGTTCCGGACGGCGGATGGTCAGGGCGTAGCCGGCGGCAACGCGGCGGTAGCGGCGAACACGAAGAGGCAGAGCTTTTCAGGATTCGGGACCTGCGTGGCGAACGTTCCCGTCCAGAACAGACCGAAGGTCCCCAGCATCCACGCGACAGCCAGGAGCAATGGAAGCCATGCCCGCGATCACCGATGAAAAGGAGGTTCGGAGTTCTCCTGCCGCCTTTCGGGGGACAGGACCGTCGTCTGCGGGGCCATTCGTGGTGCCATCGTCGTCATTCGGACCGCTGTCCCGCCTTCGTCTGCTCCGCCCGGCATCTCCCGACGGCTCCCGCTCACTGACCCCGTTGCGAACCATGTCGGACGGCCGGGTGCCGGGTCGGACCAGGATCGCGGCGATCATGCGCGCCCAGTGCAACGTCGATCGGTCGGTCCGAGGGTCCCGGTCGGCTCGCCTGGCCGGTGCTTGTGCCTCGATGGGTGTTATAGCAACCTGGAAACAGGCATGTTGCCTGTTTCGCCAAACATGGTCCCCTCTTGTCATGCCGGCCTGCGTCCCTCGGCCTGGCGTCGCAGGGGATCGGGCTGAACGGTGCTTCGTCCCGTTTGGCCGTTTCTGGACTCCCTCCTACTCGTTGCCCGATTGTGACCGCCGCTCCGGCACCGGCGCGCGGCGTCGCGATCCGCCCACACGAGACGGGAAGCAAGCTGTGACTATCTCGACCACCGGCCGCCGGGTCCTCATCACCGGCGGCACGGGTTCCTTCGGCAAGACGATGGTGCGCCGGCTCCTCGACCGCGGCGTCGGCGAGGTCCGGGTGCTCAGCCGCGACGAGGCCAAACAGGACGACATGCGCCGCGTGCTCGGCGACGACCGGGTCCGCTACCACGTCGGGGACGTGCGCGACTACGACTCGGTCCTGCGGGCCAGTCGGGGCATCGACTACATCTTCCACGCGGCGGCCCTGAAACAGGTCCCGTCGTGCGAGTTCTTCCCGCTGGAGGCGGTGCGTACCAACGTTCTGGGGAGCGCCAACGTCATCGAGGCGGCGGAGCGCAACGGGGTGGGCTCGGTGGTCGTCCTGAGCACCGACAAGGCCGTCTACCCGGTCAATGCGATGGGCATGAGCAAGGCCCTGATGGAGAAGGTGGCCCAGGCGCACGCCCGGAACAACCCGAACAGCGCCACCACGGTCTCCTGCGTCCGGTACGGCAACGTCATGTACTCGCGCGGCTCGGTCATCCCGCTCTTCATCGAGCACATCAAGGCGGGCCGGGCGCCCACGGTGACGGACCCGGGGATGACCCGGTTCCTGATGTCGCTGGCCGACTCGGTGGAGCTCGTCGAGCACGCCTTCCAGCACGCCCGGCCCGGCGACATCTTCATCCGCAAGGCCGCCGCCTGCACCATCGGCGACCTCGCCGAGGCGGTCTGCGAGCTGTTCGACGTGCCCGCCAAGCTCGACGTGATCGGCGTACGGCACGGCGAGAAGCAGGACGAGACGCTGGCGAGCCGGGAGGAACTCGCCCAGGCCGACGACTTCGGCGACTTCCTCCGGGTGCCGCTGGACGCGCGCGACCTGAACTACGCGCTCTACGTGGACGAGGGCGAACTGGGTGTGGGGCCGACGGAGGACTTCAACTCGGCGAACGCACCACGGATGGGCGTACCGGAGATCATCGAGCTGCTGAAGACGCTGCCCGAGGTGCGCGCGGAGCTGGCCCTGCGGGACCCGGTGCTGGCATGCTGAGGCTCGCGGTCACGGGAGCCGGCGGCTTCCTGGGCTGGCACGTACGGGTGCTGCTGCGCGTCCTCGGCTGGCCGGAGCCGGTCGTCGTCACCCGGGCAGAACTGGCCGACCCCCAGCGGGTCGCGGCGAAGGTCGGCGGGGTCGACCGGGTGCTGCACCTGGCCGGGGTCAACCGGGGCGAGCCGGCGGACGTGTCCGCCGGGAACGTGCAGCTCGCGGCGCAGCTCGCGCAGGGTCTCAAGCACTGCCCGACGCCGCCCGGGACGGTGGTCTTCGCCAACTCGGTGCAGGCCGGCAACGGTACGCCCTACGGCGACGCGAAAGCCGCCGCCGCCGGCATCCTGGCCGACACGGGCCTGCCGGTCGACGACGTCCTGCTGCCGAACCTGTACGGGGAACACGGGCGGCCGTTCTACAACTCCGCGGTCGCGACCTTCTGTCGGCTGCTCGCCGAGGGCGGCCAGCCGGAGGTGCACGCCGACCGGGAGCTGAGCCTGGTACACGTCACCGACGCGGCGGCCCGACTCGTCGGCGTTCCGGCCGGGGGATCGTGGGATCCGGCCATGCCGGCGCTGCGGATCGGCGTGCGGGCCCTCGCCGGCCGGCTCGCCGACGTCGCCGCCACCTACCGGACGGGAGAGATCCCGGCTCTGCTGGACCGGCACGACGTCCGGCTGTTCAACACGTACCGGTCGCACTGCTTCCCCGCGCACTATCCGCTGGCGCTGCCGCGTCGGGCCGACACCCGGGGCGAGCTGGTCGAGACGGTCAAGGCGCACGGTGGAGGCGGCCAGACCTTCTGCTCCACGACCCGTCCCGGCATCACCCGGGGCGAGCACTTCCACCTGGCCAAGATGGAGCGGTTCGTCGTGCTGCACGGCACGGCCGAGATCAGCCTGCGCAGGGTCGGCGACACCGAGGTGGTGCGGTTTTCCGTCTCCGGCGACGAGCCGGTGCTGGTGGACATGCCCACCATGTGGGTGCACAAGCTGGTCAACACGGGATCGGACGAGCTGGTCACCATGTTCTGGACGAACGAGGTGTTCGACCCGGACCGGCCGGACACCTGGCCCGAACCGGTGGAGGCCCCCCGGGCGGAGCAGCCGGTGGTCGACGCGTGAGGATCGGCCTGGTCAGCCAGTGGTATCCGCCGGAAGGAGTGTTCATCCCCGGCAACCTGGCGCGCCAGCTGGCGGAGCGGGGCCACGAGGTGCGGGTGCTCACCACCTTTCCGAGCTACCCGCACGGCCGCATCTTCCCGGGCTGGCGGCAACGCTGGCGGCACACCGAGGCTGACGGCCCGGTCGCCGTCCGGCGGGTCCCCGCCTATCCCAGCCACGACACGTCCGCCGCCCGGCGCGCGCTGAGCCACCTCTCCTTCGGGGCCAGCAGCGCGCTGGGCGGCGTCCGTTGGTTGGCCGGCGCCGACGTCACCTACGTCTACCACCCGCCGCCCACCTCGTTCGCCGCGGCGGCGATCGCCCGCGCGGCCCGGCGTACGCCGATCGTGCTCCACGTGCAGGACCTGTGGCCGGAGTCCGTGCTCGGGTCGGGCATGGCACCGACCGGCCGGGCCGGCCGGGCGTTGCAGCGGGGGATCGCCGCGCTGATGCGCGCGACGTACCGCCTGGCCAGCGCCGTCGTGGTGATCTCGCCGGCGATGGCCGATCTGGTGGTGGCCCGTGGCGCGGACCCGGACCGGGTGCGGGTGGTGTGGAACTGGACCGACGACGCGCTGTTCCGGCCGGTGCCGGCCACCGACGCGGCCCGCGCGGCGCTCGGCCACCGTGGACGCTGCACGGTGATGTTCGCCGGCAACATCGGCCTGTTGCAGGGCATCGAGACCGCGATCCGGGCGGCGGCCGCTGCCCGCGACCGGATCGACCTGGTGCTGGTCGGCTCTGGCGCGGACGAGGACGCCGCCCGGCGGCTCGCCGCAGACCTCGGCGCCGACAACGTCCGCTTCGTCGGCCGGCGTCCGGCCGAGCAGATGGCCGAGCTGTACGCCGCCGCGGACTGGCAGCTCGTCTGCCTGCGCGACCTGCCCGCGTTGCGCGGCAGCATCCCGTCGAAGCTGCAGGCCGCCCTGGCCTGCGGCGCCCCGGTGATCGCCTCCGTGGGCGGCGACGCCGCGGCCCTGGTCCGCTCGACCGGCGTCGGGCTGGTCTCCCCGCCGGGGGACTGGCAGGCGCTCGCCGCGCGGTTCTCCGTCGCGGCGGCCGAGTCCCCGGCGGCGCGGGCGGAGCTGGGTCTGCGGGCCCGGCGCGTCTACCAGGAGCGCATGTCGCTGCGGGTGGGCGTGGACCAGTTCGAGGACATCATGAGCAAGCTGGCAGCAGAGAGAGGACGGGCATGACCCGGATCATGACGGTGGTCGGCACCCGACCCGAGATCATCCGGTTGTCCCGGGTGATCGCCCGGCTCGACGACACGGTGGACCACCTGCTGGTGCACACCGGGCAGAACTGGGACAGCACGCTCTCCGACGTCTTCTTCAAGGAGCTGCGGCTGCGCGAGCCGGACCGGTTCCTGCGGGTGGACACCTCGTCGCTCGGCCGCGTGCTGGGCGGCGTGCTGGTCGGCATGGAGGCGGCCATCGCCGAGACGCGGCCGGACGCGCTGCTCGTGCTCGGCGACACCAACAGCTGCATCGCCGCGCTGATGGCCCGGCGGATGCGGGTGCCGGTCTACCACATGGAGGCCGGCAACCGCTGCTTCGACCTGAACGTCCCGGAGGAGACGAACCGGCGGCTGGTCGACCACGTCGCCGACTTCAACCTGGTCTACACCGAGCACGCCCGGCGCAACCTGCTGGCCGAGGGGCTGCACCCGCGCCGGATCCTGCACACCGGCTCGCCCATGCGGGAGGTGCTGGAGCACTACCGGTCGGACATCGCCGCGTCGGCGGTCCTGCGGCAGCTCGACCTCGCGCCCGGCCGGTACTTCGTGGTCAGCGCGCACCGCGAGGAGAACGTCGACCAGCCGGCCCGCCTCCAGCGTCTGCTCGACTGCCTCAGGGCGGTCCGTGACCGGTGGGGGTATCCGGTGCTGGTCTCCACGCACCCGCGTACCCGCAAGCGGTTGGAGGCGTTGGCGCCGGACGCGACCGCCCTGGAGGGGATCGCGTTCCACGAGCCGTTCGGCCTCTTCGACTACGTGCACCTCCAGACCAGGGCCTACTGCACGCTCTCCGACAGCGGCACGATCAGCGAGGAGGCCGCGATCCTCGGCTTCCCCGCCGTGACGCTGCGCGAGTCGATCGAGCGTCCTGAGGCGTTGGACGCCGGCGGGATCATTATGACCGGGCTCGACCCGCAGGGCGTGGTCGAGGCGGTCGAGGTGACCGTGGACCAGGTCGCCGCCCAGGGGGTGCCGTGCCCGGTCGACTACCGGGTCCCGGACACCTCCCGTCGGGTGGTCGACTTCATCCTCTCCACCGTTCGGCGGCACCACGACTGGGCGGGCATCCGCCGCTGAGGTAACGACGAGGCCGGCGACCGGAGCCCGGTCGCCGGCCTTCTCGTGCCCCGTGCCGACAGGACCCGCCGCGGGCCCGTAGTAGGCCTGGACGTGTGGACGCCGCCGACCCGGCGGGTCGGCGGCGTCCACGGAGAGACCTCAGCGGGACAACGGAACCTGCACCGAGGCGGCGTGGACAGGTCCGGTCGGGTGGGCACAGAGCTGGGCGAGCTGGGCGACGACCTTCTCGGGGGCGTCGTACGGGTCGAGGCCGCTGACCTCCATCGGGTCCAGCGCGGGCACCGCCACGTGCGAGACCAGCGGGTGCAGCGGCCGGGTGTCGACCTCCCCGGTACCGAAGAGGTCCTCGTGCAGCTTCTCGCCGGGCCGCAGCCCCGTGTAGACGATCGGCACGCTGCTGTCCGCCTGCTCGGCCATCTGCCGCGCCAGGTCGGCGATGCGGACCGGCTCGCCCATGTCCAGCACCAGCGCCTCCCCGTCCCGGCCGATCTCGGCGGCCTGCAACACCAGGTGCACCGCCTCCTGCACCGTCATCAGGTAGCGGGTCACCTCGGGGTGCGTGACGGTGAGCGGTCGGCCCAGCTCGATCTGCCGTTGGAACGCCGTCACCACCGAACCGCGGCTGCTCAACACGTTGCCGAAGCGGACGCTGAGGAAGGTGCCGGGGAAGCGGGAGGCGGCGTGCGCGGTCAGCCGTTCGGTGATCCGTTTCGAGTAGCCGAGGACGCTGATCGGGTCGGCCGCCTTGTCGGTGGAGATGTTGACGAACCGGGCGACGTCGCGGCAGGCGTCGAGCACGGAGAGCGTGCCCCAGACGTTCGTCTTCACCGCCTCGCCGGGGTGCCGCTGGAGCAGCGTGAGGTGCTTCAGCGCGGCGGCGTGGAAGATGACCTCAGGCCGGCGCTCGCGGATGATCCGTCGGATCCCCTCGTCGTCCCGAAGGTCGGCGAGGATCAGCTCGGGGCCGTCCAGCAGGGCCCGGCCGGCCAGTGACATCTGGAGGGCGTGCAGGGCCGACTCGTCGCGGTCGAGCATCATCAGCTCGCCCGGGTCCGCCTTCATCACCTGCCGGCACAGCTCCGAGCCGATGGAGCCGCCGGCGCCGGTGACCAGGATCCGTCGGCCGGTGAGCCCGCTGGTGCTCATCGGCATGTCGGCCACCACCTGCCGGCGCCCGAGCAGGTCGCCGATCTGCACGTCGCGGACGTCGGTGACGGTGATCCGGTGGTCGACGAGGTCCCGGACGGGGGGCAGCACCTTGAACGCCGCCCCGGTCCGCAGCGTGGCCTCCCGGATCTGCCGGATCAGCGCGGCGTCGGCGTTCGCGACGGAGAAGATCACGGTCGTCGCACCGGTACGCCGGACGGCCTCCGGGACGTCCCGCCGGCCGCCGAGCACGCGTACTCCGCCGATGCGCAGGTCCCGCTTGTCGGGGTCGTCGTCGAGGGCGCCCACGGGCCGGTACCGTCCGCGCGGGTCGCTGAGCATGGCCCGCAGCAGTCCCTGCCCGGCGTCGCCGAGCCCGAACAGCAGCACCGGGTTCGAGGACCGGACGTCCGGTCGCATGGCGAGGTCGCGGCGATGCCGGTAGGTGAACCGGGCGGCGAGCATGAACAGCAGCGCCAGGGCGCCCCCGACCAGCGGGGCGCTCGCCGGCACCGGCCGTACGCCGGCCGGGAGCAGCCCGACCAGCAGGATCGCGGCGGTGGTGGCCGCGGTGCCGGCGACCCCCTGCACCTCCTGGAGGCTGCCCAGCGGGTGGCGTCCGGAGTAGATCCGGCGCACCGCCGCGACGGCCACGTGCACGACGGCGGCGAGGGCGCCGCAGGCGACGGCGCGCGCGAGCTGGCCGGGCGTCAGGTCGAACTCGTAACGGAACCAGACCGCGGCGACGAACCCGCAAACCCAGGCGGTGCTGTCGGTGGCGAGAAATCCGATGGTCCGGCGCCGCGCCCTGGACCGGTGTGACCCCTGCTCGCTGAGTCGGGTCGTCTCTGTCTCCGGCGGCATATGTGCTCCCTGTCCGTCTCCGACCGCTTCCGCCGCGGGGCGGAAGGAGCTTTGAGCTCCTTTAGTTGATACATGCCCGAAAGCGATGTTTGGGAGTTTTCGGGTTTGATGACCGAATTTTGCCCAAGGAGTCGAGGTCGTGTCGGGTCAACGGGCGGGTACGCCCTTGACGACGACGCCGTCCGGCACGTCCCGGACGACGCAGGCGCCAGCTCCGACGGTGCTGTGCCGGCCCACCCGCAGGCCCTGCAACACGGCTGCGGTCGTGCCGACGAGCACCCCCTCCGCCAGGTGGCAGTCGCCGGAGACGGCGGCGAGTGGGTTGACCGACACGAAGTCGGCGAGGGTGCAGTCGTGGCCGACGGTGGCGTTCTGGTTGAGGTGCACGTGCCGGCCGACGGTGACGTTCGTGGTGACGCGGGCCCCGGCGAAGGCGACGAATCCGGGACCGTGCACGGTGTCCGGCCCGATCGTCGCCGCCGGGTGTACGAGGCTCGCCGCCGGCACGCCGTACGCGTCGACGCGCCCCGCGACGGCCCGCCGGACGCGCGGGTCGCCGATGCCGATGACGTGGTGCGTTTCCGGGGGTGCGTCGCGCAGCCAGGCGACTCCGCCGAGGTAGGGGACGTCGAGCCGCTGCACCCGCTTCAGGTTCTCCTCGGACGGGCGGTCGTCGACGAACCCGAGGAGCCGCCAGCGGCGCCGGCCGGCTGCGGCGTCCGCCGCCCGGGCGATCGTCAGGACCTCCCGGCCGTGGCCACCGCAGCCGACGACCACCAGGGGAGTCGTCACGCCGTCGACGCCCCCGCCCGCACCGTCAGGAACTCGTCCACGGCGGCGAGGACGCGGCCGATCTGCGCCTCGTCAAGGACGCTGCCGCTCGGCAGGGCCAGCCCGTCGGCGAACAACCGCTCCGCCACGCCGGTGACGAGACGCTCGGCGTCGGCGTACGCCGGTTGCAGGTGCATCGGTTTCCAGACCGGTCGGGTCTCGATGTCCCGCAGGGCCAGGTGGGCCGCCAGGTCGGCGGCCCACCACCCGGACCGTTCCGGATCGACCACGATGGTCGTCAGCCAGCAGTTGGAGCCCGCGTCCTCCATGCCGATCAGGCGTACGCCGGGGACCGGGGCGAAAAGCTTGGCGTACCGGTCGCGAAGCTGCCGGCGCCGGGCGATCATCCCGTCCAGCCTGACGAGTTGGGCGCGGCCGAGCGCGGCGAGCAGGTTGCTCAGCCGGTAGTTGTAGCCCGTCTCGCGGTGCTCGTAGTGCGGCGTCGGTTCGCGGGCCTGGGTCGCGAGGTGACGGGCCCGGGCCAGCAGGGCCGTGTCGTCGGAGACGAGCATGCCGCCGCCCGACGTGGTCATGATCTTGTTGCCGTTGAAGGAGAGGATGCCCGCCTGGCCGAAGGAGCCGGCGGGCCGGCCGCGATGGGTGGCGCCGAGGGCCTCGGCGGCGTCTTCGACGATCGGGACGCCCGCCGCGTCGCAGACCGGCAGCAGCGCGGTGTAGTCGACGCAGCTGCCGAAGAGGTCCACCGGGACGACCGCCCCGACACGCTGGCCCCGGAAGGTCAGATTTCGGATCAGCTCGGCGACGAGGGTGACGTCGACGTTGCCGGTGTGCGGGTCGCAGTCGACGAAGACCGGTCGGGCGCCGGCGTACCGGACCGCGTTCGCGGTCGCCACGAACGTCAGCGTCGGCACGATGACGGCATCCCTGGGCCCGACTCCCACCCCGAGCAGCGCCAGGTGCAGCGCGGCCGTGCCGGAACTGACGGCAACGGCCCCGCGGGTGCCCACCCGCGCAGCGACCTCGCACTCGAACGCGTCGAGGTCCGGCCCGACGGGCGCGACCCAGCCGGACCGCAGGGCCGCGACGACGTACGACTCCTCCAGCGGCCCGACGTCGGGCGGGGACAGGTGGATGGTCCGGCTCATCGGCCACCTCCGGCGGGAACGGTCAGCTCGGCCTCCCGGCCCGGCGCGGCGGGAACGAGCGAGGGCGTGCCGAGGAACTCGGGCGCGGTGGCCGAGCCCGCCGCGGAGATCCCCTCGCGGCGCAGCACGGTGCGGACGGTCGCGGCGAGGATCGACAGGTCCAGCCGCAGGCTGCGATGGTCGACGTACCAGACGTCAAGGTCCAGCTTCTCCTCCCAGCCCAGGCTGTTGCGTCCACGTACCTGGGCCAGCCCGGTGACGCCCGGCCTGACCTCGTGCCGGCGGGCCTGGGTGGGGGAGTAGCGCGGCAGGTAGTCGGTGAGCAGGGGACGGGGGCCGACCAGGCTCATGTCGCCGCGCAGCACGTTCCACAGCGTCGGCAGCTCGTCCAGGCTGGTGGAGCGCAGGAACCGCCCCAGCGGCGTCAGCCGGTCCCCGTCGCGCACCCGTCCCCGCCGTGGATCGGGCGGAAGCATGGTGCGGAACTTGACCAGCTCGAACACCTGGCCGTGCCGGCCGGCGCGCGGCTGCCGGAACAGCACCGGCCGGCCGAGCCCCGCGGCCACCAGCGCCGCCACCACGAGGACGAGCGGCGCGGTCAGCACCAGCAGCACCACGGCTGCCGCCAGGTCGATGGCCCGCTTGAGGCCCTCCGGTCGGGCCCGCTCCGCCAGATCCCCCGGCGCGTTCACGGAACCATGCACGCTGTCGACCTCCCAGCCAATCGAGTCATCACGGAACAGACAGGTTGTATCAGGCATGAAAGCGTCAAGAGGCCATAATCACGACACTAGGTCCTGATCCCGACAGGTCAACCGGCCAACCGTCCGTCAGGACTCGGCCGGCTACCAAGACGTGACCTTCCATCCGGCCCGACCGGCAGTAGAGTGCTCGACCGTCGACAGGGCGAGGGGGAGGGCCGTGCTGCACCTGAGGGTGATCGCTCCACCGGACCAGTCCGCCGCGGTGGCCGAGCTGCTGGCCGCCGACCCCGGGGTGACCCATCTGGCCGTGCTCGCCGGCGCCGCCCGCCAGCCCGAGGGCGACCTCATCCTCTGCGACGTGGTCCGGGAGAGCGCCGACGGCGTGCTGCGCGACCTGCGGCAGCTCGGCGTGGAGGCACGCGGGGCCATCGCGGCCGACGACGTGGAGCTGGCCATCTCCGCGGCGGCGGACCGGGCGGCCCGGACGGCGCCCGGCAGCGGCGCGGACGCGGTGGTCTGGGACGAGATCGCCGCCAAGACCGGCGAGCAGACGGAACTGTCCGCCACCTACCTCGTGCTGATCACCGTCGCCACCATGCTCGCCGGCATCGGCGTCCTGCTCGACCAGCCGATCCTCATCGTCGGCGCGATGGTCGTCGGCCCCGAGTTCGGCCCCCTGGCCGCGCTCTGCGTGGCGCTGCTGCGCCGCAGGCTGCCGGTCATCGCCCGGTCGGTGCAGGCGCTGGTGGTCGGCTTCCTCGTCGCCATGGTGGTCACCGTGCTCAGCACCTGGGCGCTGACCGCCGCCGGCCTGGTCGACCGCGGGATGCTGCTGGCCGATCGCCCGCTCACGGACTTCATCTGGCGGCCGGACGCGCTCTCCTGGGTGGTCGGCCTGCTCGCCGGTGTGGCCGGCATGCTCTCGCTGACCTCGAAGAAGTCCGGCAGCCTGGTCGGGGTGCTGATCTCGGTGACCACGGTGCCGGCCGCCGCGAACGTGGCCGTCGCCGCCGCGTACGGCGTCTGGCACGAGGCGGCCGGCTCGGCCCTCCAGTTGGTGATCAACCTCTGCGCGATCGTGCTCGCCGGCCTGGTCACGCTGGTGGTGCAGCAGTCGTGGTGGTGGTACCTGGCCCGGCGCGGCCCCGGGCACCGGCTCGGCCGGGCCCGTCGCTGACCCCGTCAGGGCCCCTCGTCACCGCCGTCCAGCCGGCGGGTGAGCAGCGTTCGCAGCGGGATGGACTCGCCGTCCCGGCCACCCGCGCCGACGACCAGCGGCGGCGGGCTGGGCTGCGGCTCGGCCCCGAGCAGTCGGGCGCGCAGGCCGCCCGACACGGTCAGCAGGTGGAACCGCCCGTCCACGTCGACCGCCCGGGTCCGGGCCCGGTCGACGTACCAGCCGCGCAGCCGCGTCCGGAAACGGCCGCGACCGTCGTAGGCCCGGGCCGTGAGCCGTTCCGTCGGCAGCCCGCGCCGGATCGCCTCGGCGACGAACCAGGCCACGAGCTCCGCCGCCTCCGCCTGCTCGGCCGCCCGGCGCCGCTCGTCGGCCGCCGCGTGCGCCCGCACCGCCCGTCGCTGCCGCTCCCGCCACTCCAGGCCGTCGCCCTCGTCCACGACCGCGACGGTACGCCGCGCCGCGGCGCCCCCGGTACCGTGGCTCCCGCGCGCCCGCCGTCGGTACCCGTGGCTCCCGCGCGCCCGCCGTCGGTACCCGTGGCTCCCGCGCCGCACGCCCCCGGTACCCGTGGCTTCCGCGCCGCCCGCGCCCGAGTCGTGGTGCTCGGCGGCCCGACGTCTGCGTGCCCGTCGCCCGGGTTCTTGCCGGCCCCGTTCCCGGCGCCGGGCCCTGGCCGCCCGCTGATCTCGGGCAGCGGTCGCCACCGGCTGCACCCGCCGGCCGCGGGCCCGCCGGGCGGTGCGCGTTCGCGCCCGCCCGGCGGGGTGACCTCAGGCCAGGCCGGCCCGGCGCAGCGCGTCGGCCATGGCGCTGTTGGCCGCTGCCGGCGCGGCGCCGCCCCGGCCGCCCTGCCGCTGCGGCGATCCGCCGCGCCCGCCGCGCCCGCCCTGCCCACCGCCGTCCCGGCCGCCCTGCCCACCGCCGTGACCGCCGTCCCGGCCGCCCCGGTCGCCGCGCGGCCCGCCCTGCCCGCCGCGCTCGCGGCGACCGCCCTCCGGACCGCCGCGACCGGCGCCGGCCTCCGCGTCGTCCTCCAGCCGGAGGGTGAGCGAGATCCGCTTGCGGGGCACGTCGACGTCGAGCACCTTGACCCGGACCACGTCGCCGGACTTGACCACCTCGCGCGGGTCCTTCACGAACGTCCGGGACATGGCCGAGACGTGCACGAGGCCGTCCTGGTGGACCCCGACGTCGACGAACGCGCCGAACGCGGCCACGTTGGTGACCACGCCCTCCAGCACCATCCCGGGCGTCAGGTCGCTGATCTTCTCCACGCCCTCCACGAAGGTGGCGGTGCGGAACTCCGGCCGGGGGTCGCGGCCCGGCTTCTCCAGCTCGGCCAGGATGTCCGTGACGGTGGGCAGGCCGAAGGTGTCGTCGACGAAGTCGGTGGCCCGCAGCCCGCGCAGGATCGTGCTCCTGCCGATCAGGGAGCGCACGTCCTGCCCGGTGCTGGCCAGGATCCGGCGCACCACCGGGTACGCCTCCGGGTGCACGCTGGACGAGTCCAGCGGGTCGTCGCCGCCGGGGATGCGCAGGAAGCCCGCGCACTGTTCGAACGCCTTCGGCCCGAGCCGGGGGACCTTCTTCAGCTCGGCCCGGGTGCGGAACGGCCCGTTGGCGTCACGGTGCAGCACGATGTTCTCCGCCAGCCCGGCGCCGATGCCCGACACCCGGGTCAGCAGCGGCGCGGAGGCGGTGTTGACGTCGACCCCGACCGCGTTGACGCAGTCCTCGACCACCGCGTCCAGCGACCGGGAGAGCTTCACCTCGGACAGGTCGTGCTGGTACTGGCCGACGCCGATCGAACGCGGGTCGATCTTGACCAGCTCGGCGAGCGGGTCCTGCAGGCGGCGTGCGATGGAGACCGCGCCGCGCAGCGAGACGTCCAGCCCGGGCAGCTCCTGGGCGGCGTACGCGGACGCGGAGTAGACCGACGCCCCTGCCTCGGAGACCACCACCTTGGTCAGGTTGAGCTGCGGGTGCCGCTTGATCAGCTCCCCGGCCAGCTTGTCCGTCTCCCGGCTGGCGGTGCCGTTGCCGATGGCGACCAGCTCGACGCCGTGCGCGCCGGCGAGCCGGGCCAGGGTTTCGATCGAGGCGTCCCACTGCCGGCGCGGCTCGTGCGGGTAGATCGTGTCGGTGGCGACCACCTTGCCGGTGGCGTCCACCACGGCGACCTTCACGCCCGTACGCAGGCCCGGGTCCAACCCCATCGTGGGCCGGGTGCCGGCCGGCGCGGCGAGCAGCAGGTCGCGCAGGTTGGTGGCGAAGACCCGCACCGCCTCCTCCTCGGCCGCCTGCCACAGCCGCATCCGCAGGTCGGCGCCGAGGTGGATGAGGATCCGGGTGCGCCAGGCCCAGCGCACCGTGTCGGCCAGCCACCGGTCGGCCGGGCGGCCCTTGTCGGTGACGCCGAACCGGCCGGCGATCGCCGCCTCGTAGCGGCTCGGCCCGGTGGGGGCCGCGTCGGCCTCGCCGGCCTCCTCGGGCTCCATGGTCAGGTCGAGCACGCCCTCCTTCTCGCCCCGGAACATGGCGAGGATCCGGTGCGAGGGCAGCTTCGGGTACGGCTCGGCGAAGTCGAAGTAGTCGGCGAACTTCGCGCCGGCCGACTCCTGGCCGTCGCGTACCCGCGAGACGAGCCGGCCCCGCGACCACATCTGCTCGCGCAGGGTGCCGATCAGGTCGGCGTCCTCGGCGAACCGCTCGATGAGGATGGCCCGGGCGCCCTCCAGGGCGGCGGCGGGGTCCGCGACCCCCCGGTCCGCGTCGACGTAGCCGGCGGCGGCCTCGCGGGGATCCCTGGACGGGTCGGCCAGCAGCGACTCGGCGAGCGGCTCCAGCCCCGCCTCGCGGGCGATCTGCGCCCGGGTCCGCCGCTTGGGCTTGTAGGGCAGGTAGATGTCCTCCAGGCGGGACTTCGAGTCGGCCGCCATGATCTGCGCTTCCAGGGCCTCGTCGAGCTTGCCCTGGCCGCGGATCGACTCCAGCACCGCCGCGCGCCGCTCGTCCAGCTCGCGCAGGTAGCGCAGCCGCTCCTCCAGGGTGCGCAGCTGGGTGTCGTCGAGCAGGCCGGTGGCCTCCTTGCGGTAGCGGGCGATGAACGGCACGGTGGCGCCGCCGTCGAGCAGCTCCACGGCCGCCCGTACCTGACGCTCGGCGACGCCGAGCTCGTCGGCGATCCGCTGATGAACAGAGAGGGTCACGATCTCGATCCGCCTTCGGTGTGGGTTCCGCTGAGCATTGTGCCGGCCCCCACCGACTGCCGTCGCCGCCCCCGCCCCGGCGCGTCGCCGCCCTGCCCGAGCGTGCCGGCGGCGACCGGTCGTCGGTCCGGGCCGCCCTGCGCTAGCGTGGCGATCATGGAACCTCCCGCGGACCCGCGGGCCCGGCGGCTCTTCGGCGGCAGCGCCCGGGCCCTCGGTGACCTCGCCGCCAGCCCGTTCCGGGCCGACCGGGACCGGATCGTGGCCTCGCCGTTCTTCGCCCGGCTGAACGGTGTGACCCAGGTGGTCAGCCCCGGCGGCTCCGGCCTGCTGGTGCACAACCGGCTGACCCACAGCCTCAAGGTCGCCCAGGTGGCGCGCGCGATCGCCGAGCGGCTCACGGCCGACGGCGAGCACCGCGACCTGCTGGAGAAGCTGGGCGGCTGCGACCCGGACGTGGTGGAGGCCGCCGCCCTCGCGCACGACCTCGGCCACCCGCCGTTCGGGCACCTGGGGGAGCGGGTGCTGGACCGGCTGGCCCGGCAGCGGCTCGGGCTCACCGACGGCTTCGAGGGCAACGCCCAGTCGTACCGGATCGTCACCAGCACCGAGATCCGCGGCGCGGCGACCACCGGCCTGGACCTCACGGCGGCGGTGCGGGCGGCCATGTTGAAGTACCCGTGGACGCGCCTGGACCACCCGGACCCGCACCCCCGGCTGCTGGACCCGCCGCCGCGCGGCGCCACCCCGCCGCCCGACGACCCCGGCAGCGGCTCCTCGAAGTTCGGCGCGTACCGGACGGAGGTCGACGACCTGCGGCAGGCCCGGGAGCCGTTCGTCGGCCGGATACCGGACTGGCAGCAGACCGTCGAGGCGTCGGTGATGGACACGGCGGACGACATCGCGTACGCGATCCACGACGTGGAGGACTTCTACCGCGTCGGGGTGCTCCAGCAGGGCGCGGTCTCCGCCGAGCTGATGGCCTGGCAGCGCGAGAGCGGGCACTTCCGGGCCATCACCGACGCGGCCCTGACCGCCGCGGCCCGCCGGCCCGGCTCGGCGATCGAGCGGCTGCGCCGGCAACTGCACCGCAAGGACGCCTGGATCGCCGACGACGAGGCGTTCGCCGCCGCCGTCGAGCACGTCCGCGAGGAGTTGGTGGAGGGGCTGCTGGCGATGCCCTTCGACGGCTCCATCGAGGCGGAGCAGTACGTGGCGCGCTTCTCCGCCCGCTGGACCACCCGGTTCGTCGACGCGATCACGGTCGTCGAGCAGCCCTCGGTCCGCTCCGGCCACGTGCTGCTCGCCCCCGCGCAGTGGCACGAGGTGCAGGTGCTCAAGTTCGTCCACCACCGGTTCGTGCTGGCCCGGCCCGACCTGGCCCTGCACCAGCGCGGGCAGGCCCGGCTGCTGGGCACCCTGGTGGAGGCGCTGCTGGACTGGCTGCTCGACCCCGAGGAGGAGTCCCGGCTGCCACGCCGCCTGCACGACCTGGTGGAACTGGCCGAGGCGGAGCTGCACCCGCGTACGCCGGACCGGCTCGGCAAGGCCCGCGGCCGGGCGATCGTCGACTTCGTCGCCCAGCTCACCGACGGCCAGGCGGTCGCCATGCTGGACTCCCTGTCGGGCCGCTCCGGCGCGCTCTGGACCGACGCGTTCGTCCTCTGAGAACGGTCAGGCGACGGCCTGCCACCAGCCGTCGACGGCCGGCGGGTCGTCCACCACCACCCGCTCGCCGGGGCGGGGCACGGCGAGCCGCACGTCGCGGGCCTTCGCCTCGGCCCAGATCCGGTCCACCGGCTCCGACCAGTCGTGCAGGGCGAGGTTGAACGTCGCCCAGTGCACGGGGAGGAGCAGCCCGCCGCGCAGGTCGAGGTGGGCGGCGACGGCCTCCTCGGGGAACATGTGGATGCTCGGCCAGGCCCGGTCGTACGCGCCGATCTGCATCAGCGTGACGTCGAACGGCCCGTGCTCCGCGCCGATCGCCGCGTAGCCGTCGAAGTAGCCGGAATCGCCGGTGTAGAAGACCTTCCGGTGCGCGCCGGCCACCACCCAGGAGCCCCACAGCGTGCCGTCGCGGCGCAGCCCCCGGCCGGAGAAGTGCTGGGCGGCGGTGGCGGTGATCTCCAGCCCGGCCACCCGGTGGCTCTCGGACCAGTCCAGCTCGACGATCCGCGCCGCCGGGACGCCCCAGCGGTCCAGGTGCGCGCCCACCCCGAGCGGCACCAGGAACGGCGCCGACTGGAGGTCGGTCAGCGCCCGGACGGTCGCCATGTCGAGGTGGTCGTAGTGGTCGTGCGAGATCAGGATCGCGTCGACCGGGGGCAGTTCGTCGAGGCGTACCGGCATCTCGTGCAGACGCCGGGGGCCGACCAGGGCCGACGGCGAGCACCGCTCGCTCCACACCGGGTCGATCAGCACCTTGTGGCCCTCGATCTCGATCAGCGCGGAGGCGTGGCCGTACCAGACGACGTTCAGCTCGCGCGCGACGTCGGTGGCCGGGGCGGCACTCGGGCGCAGCAGCGGCACGGGGGCGCTCGGGCGGCGCTTCTGCTTGCCGAAGATCAACTCACGGATCAGGCCCCGGTCGGGCGCGCCGGGCATCGAGCGGGCGCCACCGGGGTTGTGGAAGGTGCCGTCGCGGAACTGCGGCGAGCGCGCCGCCCGCTCCGCCCGCGCGCCGGTGAGCCGGCCGCCGAGCGCCGCCGGCACGTCCCGGGCCACCCACGCCAGCCCGGCCAGCGCGGCCAGCCCGGCCGCCCCGCGTAGCTGGCGCCCCAGCGCCCGGTCGAGTCCCGCGCGTTCCGCTGGTGCGCCCATCGCCGTCCCTCCGCCGTGTCCCGTCGTACACGGTAGCCGGGTCCCCGGCGGGTCTGCGGGCGGTCAGGGTGGCCCCCGCCGCACGCCCGCCGGGGCCACCCGCGCCGCGCGGCGGCTCAGCCGCCGTTGCTGGGCCGCTGCACGGCCGGGCGGTGGGTGGCGCCGGCGCCGGTGAGGCGGTCGACCGCGGCGAGGAAACGCCGGCCCATCCGGGCCCGGGCCTCGACGGCGGGATGGGTGGCGCCGTAGTCGTCGGCGCCGGCCTGCCCGTCGGCGAAGAGGGCGTACGTCAGCAGGGGCGCGCCGGCCGCGTCGAAGATCACCCCGGCCTCGTGCCGGGCGTCGGCGAACCAGCCGGCCTTGGTGGCGATCCGGGCCCGCTCGGCCGAGGACATGACGCGCCGGACCCCGTCGGTGTACGCGACGGGGGCCCGCAGCAGCCGCAGCACGAAGGCCGTGGCGGCCGGCGAGAGCAGGGTGCCGCCCACCAGGGCGCGCAGCAGGTCGTGGGTCTCCCGGGGGGTGCTGGTGCCGAGGAAGAACCGGTTCGGGTTGGCCACCGGCTGCACCTGCGTGTTCGGGAAGCCCTTGTCCCGCAGGATCTGGTTGAGTTCGGCGGCGGGGCAGACCAGGCCGCACAGCCGCACCGCCGTGTCGTCGGAGACGGTCAACAGGTTGGCCAGCGCGTGGCCGAGCGTCACCGAGCTGGGGTAGGCGCCGTCCAGGCTGAACATGCCGTCCCCGCCGGGCACCACGATCGCGGCGGTGACCTCGACCCGCTGGTCGAGCGTCAGCAGCCCACGGTCGACCTTGTCCAGCACCGCTGTCGCCACCGCGATCTTGTTGACGCTGTACGCCTCGATCCGCCGGTCCGGCTCGTCGGCCACCGCCACCGCCGGCTCGCCGGCCGGGTCGGCGACGCTGACGTACGCCTGCCAGTTGCCGCCGGCGCGGTCGGTCTCCCGCGCGTAACTCGCGGCGACCCGACGGGCGGCCTGCCGGGGTGTGGCCGGAGCCGGTTCGGTGACCTCGGGGGCGGCGGACGCCGGCGCGGCGGCGCCGAGCACCGTCCCGGCGGTGGCCACCGTGCCGAGTCCCAGCGCGGTCCTGCGGTTCACCCGGATGGTCAATCGTCTCTCCCGTCGTGGTGGTCGGCCGTGCTCTCCGGCCCACCACCCTAGGCGAAACGATCGACGCCGGTGATCCCACGACGCGCTCACCCGGCCGATGCCGCTGGTCGCGCCGGTGACGACCACCGTCCGGCTCACGGCGCGAGCACGACCTTGACGCAGCCGTCCCGCTTCTTCTGGAACATCTCGTACGCCTGCGGCGCCCGCGCCAGCGACACCCGGTGGGTGCGCAGGTCCGCCACGCCCAGCGGGTCGTCGTCGGAGAGCAGCGGGATGATCTCGTCGGTCCACCGACGCACGTGGCACTGGCCCATCCGCACCTGGATGCCCCGGTCGAACATCTCCATCAGCGGCATCGGGTCCACCTCGCCGCCGTACACGCCGGAGACGGAGACGGTGCCACCGCGCCGGACCGCCTTGAGCGCCGCCTTGAGCACGACGAGCCGGTCGACGCCGACCTTGTCGATCATGGTCTGGGCGAGTTTGTCGGGTAGCAGCCCGGCGGCGGTCTGGGCGAGCTTGCCGAGGGGAGCACAGTGCGCCTCCATGCCGACGGCGTCGATCACCGCGTCGGGGCCGCGCCCGTCCACCAGGTCGATCAGCGCACCGGGCACGCCATCCAGCTCGCTGACGTCGAGCACCTCGATGCCGTGCCGGCGCGCCATCGCCAGCCGCTCCGGAACCAGGTCCAGCCCGATCACCCGGTCGGCGCCGAGGTGCCGGCCGACGCGCGCGCAGAGCTGGCCGACCGGGCCGAGCCCGAAGACGGCGAGGGTGCCGCCGCGCGGGGTGTCCGCGTACTTCACCGCCTGCCACGCCGTCGGCAGGATGTCGGACAGGTAGAGCCACCGCTCGTCGGGCCCGGTCTCCGGCACCTTGATCGGGCCGAACTGGGCGTGCGGCACCCGCAGGTACTCCGCCTGCCCGCCGGGCACCGAGCCGTAGAGCGAGGTGTAGCCGAACAGCGCGGCGCCCTTGCCCTCGGACGTCACCTGGGTGGTCTCGCACTGGGCGTAGAGCTGCCGCTGGCACATCCAGCAGGTGCCGCAGGAGATGTTGAACGGCACCACCACCCGGTCGCCCGGCTTGAGCCGGGTCACCCCCGGGCCGACCTCCTCGACGATGCCCATCGGCTCGTGGCCGAGGACGTCGCCGGGCTTGAGGTACGGCCCGAGCACCTCGTAGAGGTGCAGGTCGGAGCCGCAGATGGCGGTCGAGGTGATCCGCACGATCGCATCGGTCGGCTCCTCGATCCGTGGATCCGGCACCTCCTCGACCCGTACGTCCCGCTTGCCCTGCCAGGTCAGTGCCTTCATGTCCCGATGTCCCCTCTCGCGTCCTCCGGTGGACTGCTACCCGCCCACGCCGGCTTGAACCGGGACGGTGGACGGGGCAGCTCGACAGGGCCGGCGATGTCGCCCGGTAGGGGTCCCCTATGGGCGGGGCAGCTCGACAGGGCCGGCGAGGCCGCCCACCCGAGCGAGCCGGCGCGATGGAGCCGGCCGGGCGCTGAAGGCGCTCGACGAGCGTCTTTCCGTCGGCGAGGGGCCTGGGCGCTCGGCGACCGCCACGCCGGACCAGCGGGCCGACAGGACGGGGCTGCGAGGCGGGCCGACCCGACCGGGCTGCGAGGCGGGCCGACCCGACCGGGCTGCGAGGCGGGCCGACCCGACCGGGCTGCGAGGCGGGCCGACGGGCCGCGAGGGGTGACCGGGCGGGCGAGTGCCGGAAAGCGGGCGGGCCGCCGCACCCGCAGGGGTGCGACGGCCCGCCGTCGGCGTGCTGCCGGAAGGGTCAGGCGCCGGGGGTGTTGTCGCCCCGCTTCGAGGTGGCCATCAGGTAGTCGCGGTTGAGTCGGCCGATCGTGTTCAGCGGGATGCCCTTCGGGCAGACCACGGTGCACTCACCGGCGTTGGTGCAGCCGCCGAAGCCGGCCTCGTCGTGCGCGTCGACCATGCCGATCACCCGGGTGTAGCGCTCCGGCTGCCCCTGCGGCAGCAGCGAGAGCTGGGTGATCTTGGCGGCGGTGAAGAGCATGCCGGAGCCGTTGGGGCAGGCGGCCACGCAGGCGCCGCAGCCGATGCACTCGGCCGCCTCGAAGGCGGCGTCGGCGTTGGCCTTGGCGACCGGGGTGGAGTGCGCCTCGGGGGCGCTGCCGGTCGGCGCGGTGATGTAGCCGCCGGCCGCGATGATCTTGTCGAACGCGCCCCGGTTGACCACCAGGTCCTTGATGACCGGGAACGCCCGGGCCCGCCACGGCTCGATGTCGATCGTGTCGCCGTCGGAGAACTGCCGCATGTGCAGCTGGCAGGCGGTGGTGCCGCGCTGCGGCCCGTGCGCGTTGCCGTTGATCATCAGGCCGCACATGCCGCAGATGCCCTCGCGGCAGTCGTGGTCGAACGCCACCGGCTCCTCGCCGGCGAGGATCAGCCGCTCGTTGAGCACGTCGAGCATCTCCAGGAACGACATGTCCGGGGAGACGTCGTCGACCTTGTAGGTCACCATCCGACCCTTGTCCTCGGGGCCGGACTGGCGCCAGATGCGCAGGGTCAGGTTCACTTGTAGCTCCGCTGCGTGGGGTGGACGTATTCGAACTTCAGGTCTTCCTTGTGCAGCACCGAGGGCTCGCCGGTGGCGGTGAACTCCCAGGCCGCGACGTACGCGAACCGCTCGTCGTCGCGTTCCGCCTCGCCGTCGGGCGTCTGGTGCTCGGCCCGGAAGTGGCCGCCGCAGGACTCCTCGCGGTGCAGGGCGTCGATGCACATCAGCTCGGCCAGCTCGAAGAAGTCGGCCACCCGGCCGGCCTTCTCCAGCGACTGGTTGAGCCCCTCGCCGTTGCCCGGCACCCGGACCCGCTGCCAGAACTGGTCGCGCAGGGCGCGGATCTCGTCGATCGCCTTGCGCAGCCCGGTCGCGCTGCGCTCCATGCCGCAGTGCTCCCACATGATCTGGCCCAGCTCGCGGTGGAACGAGTCGACGGTCCGGTCGCCGTCGACCGCCAGCAGCCGCTGGATGCGGTCCTCGACGTCGGCGCGCGCCTGCACGGCCGCCGGGTGGCTGGCGTCGACCTTGTCGAACGGCCCGGCCGCCAGGTAGTTGGCGATGGTGTTCGGCAGCACGAAGTAGCCGTCGGCCAGGCCCTGCATCAGCGCCGAGGCGCCGAGCCGGTTCGCGCCGTGGTCGGAGAAGTTCGCCTCGCCGACCACGAACAGGCCCGGGATGGTCGACTGGAGGTCGTAGTCGACCCAGAGGCCGCCCATCGTGTAGTGCACGGCGGGGTAGATCCGCATCGGGACCTCGTACGGGTCCTCGCCGGTGATCCGCTCGTACATCTCGAAGAGGTTGCCGTACTTGGCCTCGATGGCCTTGCGGCCGAGCCGGTTGATCGCGTCGGCGAAGTCCAGGTAGACGCCGAGCCCCGTCTGGCCGACGCCGCGTCCCTCGTCGCAGACGTTCTTGGCGGCGCGGGAGGCGATGTCCCGGGGGACCAGGTTGCCGAAGGAGGGGTAGATCCGCTCCAGGTAGTAGTCCCGCTCGTCCTCGGGGATGTCCTTCGGGCTGCGGGTGTCGCCCTTGGCCTTGGGCACCCAGACCCGGCCGTCGTTGCGCAGCGACTCGCTCATCAGGGTCAGCTTCGACTGGTGGTCGCCGGAGACCGGGATGCAGGTCGGGTGGATCTGCGTGTAGCAGGGGTTGGCGAAGTACGCGCCCTTGCGGTGCGCCCGCCAGGTGGCGGTGACGTTGCAGCCCTTGGCGTTGGTGGAGAGGTAGAAGACGTTGCCGTAGCCACCGGAGGCGAGTACGACCGCGTCCGCGAACTCCGTGGTGATCTCGCCGGTGACCATGTCCCGGACGACGATGCCCCGGGCCTTGCCGTCGACGACGATCAGCTCCAGCATCTCGTGCCGGGCGTTCATCTCGACGTTGCCGAGGCCGATCTGCCGCTCCAACGCCTGGTACGCCCCGAGCAGCAGCTGCTGACCCGTCTGGCCCCGGGCGTAGAAGGTGCGCTGCACCTGCGCGCCGCCGAAGGAGCGGGTGTCCAGCAGGCCGCCGTACTCGCGGGCGAACGGGACGCCCTGGGCGACGCACTGGTCGATGATGTTGACCGAGACCTCGGCCAGCCGGTGCACGTTCGACTCCCGGGACCGGAAGTCGCCGCCCTTGACGGTGTCGTAGAAGAGCCGGTGCACGGAGTCGCCGTCGTTGCGGTAGTTCTTGGCGGCGTTGATGCCGCCCTGCGCGGCGATGGAGTGCGCCCGGCGCGGGCTGTCCTGGTAGCAGTAGGACTTGACCCGGTAGCCCTGCTCGGCGAGCGTGGCGGCGGCCGAGCCGCCGGCCAGGCCGGTGCCGACCACGATCACGGTCATCTTCCGGCGGTTGGCCGGGTTGACCAGCTTGGCCTCGAAGCGGCGGCGGTCCCAGCGGGTCTCGATCGGGCCCTCGGGTGCCTTGGTGTCGGCGATCGGGTCGCCCTCGGTGTAGAGATCCATGTCAGGACACCAATCCGGTGAGTACGGCGAACGGGACCACCAGGAAGCCGGCGCAGAGCGCGACGGCGAAGACCAGCGCGGCGTTGCGCGCCCGGCGCTCGCCCTTCGGGGTCTGCTGCCCCAGGCTGCGGAACGCGCTGAACGCCCCGTGCCGCAGGTGGAAGCCCAGCGCGACGATCGCCAGGGTGTAGAAGAGCGTGACGTACCAGCGCTCCGGCGCGAAGTCGGCGACGACGTTGGCGTACGGCTTCGTCGGGTCGCCGACCGGGTTCAGGTGACCGGTGGTCAGGTCCAGCAGGTGGTAGATCACGAAGAGCAGGATGATCACCCCGCCCCAGCGCATGGTGCGGGCCGCGTAGCTGCCCTGGACCTTCGGGCGGTGCGCGTACCGGACGGGGCGGGCGGCGCGGGAGCGTCGGGCCAGGGCGGTGGCGGCGGCGATGTGCGCCACGACGGCGACGGTCAGCGCGCCGCGCTGGATCCAGAGGAACCAGACGCCCGGCAGCATCGGCTTGCCGATGTCGCGCAGCCAGTGCGCGTAGTGGTCGAACGAGGTCTCCCCCGTGAACACCTTCAGGTTGCCGAGCATGTGCAGGATGAGGAACAGCACCAGGATGATGCCCGTCACCGCCATGACGGCCTTGAGGCCGACATTGGAGCGGATGGGCGACCGAGTTCTCGTGACTACCACCCGATCGACGCTAGGAGCACATGGATCAGTCGTCCAATGCATCGACCTCGCAGTCTTGATAGCTATAGGCTATGTAGATGCAGCTCCATCAGCTGAAGTACTTCGTCGCGGTCGCCGAAGTCCGACATTTCACCCAAGCTGCCGATCTGGTGGGCATCACGCAACCCTCCTTGAGTAAGCAAATTCACGCCCTGGAGGACGCCCTCGGCGCCCCCCTCTTCGAGCGGGTAAGGGGCAACATCGCGCTGACCGCGGCGGGGGAGGTGCTGCTTCCGCTGGCCAAGCGGATCCTCGCCGACGTGGACACGGCGACCCGCGAGGTGCAGGAGCTGGTCGGCCTGCGGCGCGGCCGGGTCCGGCTCGGCGCCACCCCCAGCCTGGCCACCTCGCTCGCCCCGCCGGTGCTGCGCCGGTTCCGCGACGCCCACCCCACCGTCGACCTGCGGGTGGAGGAGAGCGGCTCGCAGGACCTGGTCCGCGACCTGCTCCGCGGCGACCTCGACCTGGCGCTGATCATCATGCCGGCGCAGGGCACCGATCCCGGGCTGCGCGCGGACCCGATCCTGCGGGAGAGCCTGGTGGTCGCCTCGGTGGAGGAACTGCCGGTCGCCCCCGGCGCCGGCCAGCTGCGCGTCGGCGACCTGCGCGACCAGCCGATGGTGATGTTCCGGGAGGGCTACGACCTGCGCGACGCCACCATCCAGGCCTGCCGGGAGGCCGGCTTCGAGCCCACGATCGCGGTCGACGGCGGCGAGATGGACGCCGTGCTGAGCTTCGTCGAGGCCGGGCTGGGCATCGCGCTGGTGCCCGGGATCGTGGTGGCCCGCCGGGCCGGCGTCCGGGTCACCCGGCTGGCCCCGCCGGGCGTCCGGCGGACCATCGCGGTCGCCCGGCGCCGCGACGTGGTGCCCACCCACGCCGGCCGGGAGCTGCGCCGGATACTGCTGGAGTACGTCCGCGACGCCACCGCCAACGGCGACCTGCCGCCCGGCGTCGAGCCGCTCTGACCCGCGGACAACCCGTCGGCAAGACGACCCCGGGTGCGCAAGGCGGAAGGCGAATCCCGGCCGGCGGTCGACCTACGCTGCCCGCATGGCAACCGGCAGCGCCGTGGTGATCGGCGCCAGCATGGGCGGCCTGCTGGTCGCCCGCGCACTCACCGAGGCGTACGACCGGGTCACCCTCGTCGACCGCGACGTGCTGCCCGAGCGGGCGGACAGCCGCCGGGGCGTGCCGCAGGGGCGGCAGTTGCACGTCCTGCTGGCCCGGGGCCGGCAGGCGTTCGAGGAACTGCTGCCCGGCATCACCGCCGAGCTGACCGCGAACGGCGTGCCCACGGTCGACCTGCACGAGCAGGTCCACTGGTACAACGACGGCCACCGGATGCGACGCGCGCCGTCGCCGCTGCTCGGCTTCGGGGTCAGCCGGCCGCTGCTGGAACAGGTGGTCCGGCGGCGGGTCGCCGCCCTGCCCGGGGTCCGGATCGTGTCGGGCTGCGAGGCGGAGGGGCTCACCACCACCGCCGACCGGCGCCGGGTCACCGGCGTGCGGCTGCGCCCCCGCGACGGGGAGCCGCACACCGCCGAGGCCGACCTGGTGGTGGACGCCGGCGGCCGGGGCAGCCGCAGCCCCGTGTGGCTGGCCGAGCTGGGCTACCGGCCGGCGCCCGAGGACCGGGTACGGATCGGGGTCACCTACGTCACCCGCACCTACCGCCGCGAGCCGCACCACCTGGAGGGGCTGCTCGGCGCGCTCACCAACGCCGTGCCCGGCCAGCCGCGGGGCGGCATCGTCGCCGTGCAGGAACAGGACCGGTTCGCGGTGGCGCTCAGCGGCATGCTCGGCGAGGAGCCGCCGGCCGACGACGAGGGGATGGCCGCCTTCGCCGACCGCCTCGCCGCCCCGCAGATCGCCGAGCTGCTGCGTACCGCGCGGCCGGCGAGCCCGCCGGTGACGATGCGGTACCCGGCCAGCGTGCGGCGCCGCTACGAGCGGCTGCGCCGCTTCCCGGCCGGCTACCTCGTGGTGGCCGACGCGTTGTGCAGCTTCAACCCGGTCTACGGGCAGGGCATGACCGTGGCCGCGCTGGAGGCGCTGTTGCTGCGCCGGCTGGTCCGGCGGCGGCCGGACCGGCTCGCCCGGAGCTTCTTCCGGGACGCGGGTCGCCTGATCGACGGGCCGTGGTCCATCGCGGTCGGCACCGACCTGCGCTTCCCCGAGGTGCCCGGTCGGCGTTCGCCGCGGGTGCGCCTGGTCAACGCGTACGTCGGCCGGCTGCACGCCGCGGCGACCCGGGACGCGGCGCTGGGCGCGGCGTTCCTGCGGGTGCTCAACCTCGTCGACCCGCCGGCGCGGCTGCTCTCCCCGCCGGTGCTGCTGCGGGTGCTGCGCGGCGCGTCCGCATCGGCGCGCTGACCCGCCCGGCTCAGCCGCGCCCGGCGGCCCGCCCGCGTCGGCGCGCTGCCGGGCTCACCCGGCCGTCGTGGAGACGAACACCGGCGTCGCCCGGGCCGCACCGGGACTACCTGCCCTCGGCGTCGTCCATCGCGCGGTAGATCCGCTGCTCCGACACCGGGTACGGGGTGCCCAGGGCCTGGGCGAATACGTTCACCCGCAGCTCCTCGATCATCCAGCGGATCTGCCGGACCGCCACCGACTGCCGGCGGCTCGGCGGCAGCGCGGCGAGCATGTCCCGGTACTCCTTCTGCACCACCGCGATCCGGTCCTGCTGCTGCTTGTCGCGCTGCGGGTTGCCGGGCAGCCGGTCCAGCCGCCGCTCGATCGCCGTGAGGTAGCGCAGCAGGTCGGGCAGGCGCGCGTACCCGGTCTCGGTGACGAAGCCGGCGTGCACCAGGCCGGTGAGCTGGGCCCGGATGTCGGCCAGCGCCGCCACCACGGCCAGGTTCTGGGTCTTGCCGAGCCGCTGCTCCACCGCGTGCGCGGCGGCCAGCACCCGGCGCACCCGGTCCATCACCTCGACCACGGTGTCCACCAGGTCGGCGCGGACCTTCTCGCGCAGGGCGGCGAAGCCCTCGGCGTCCCAGGCCGGCCCGCCGGCGTCGCCGATCAGCTTGTCGATCGCCGCCCCGGCGGCATCCTCGATGAGCTGCTGCACACCCCCGTGCGGGTTGCGGCTCAGGGCCAGCTTCGCCTCGTTGCTCAGCCGCCCCTGGAGGAACCTCGCCGGCGACGGCACGGTCAGCCGGAGCAGCCGCCGGGTGCCCGCCCAGTGCGCGGCCTCCTGCTCGGCCGGCGAGTCGAACACCTTCACCCCGACCGTGGTGCCCTCGTCCACCAGCGCCGGGTACGCCGTCACCGCGTACCCGGCCCGGACCTGCTCGATGGTGCGCGGCAGCGTGCCGATGCCCCAGTCGGTCAGCCCGGTGCGGGCCACGTCCGGCGCGGCGGCGGCCACCACCTGGCGTACCTCCGCCTTGAGCTGGCGTTGCAGGGCCGGCAGGTCCTTGCCCTCGGCGACCGGCTTGTTCTCCTCGTCGAGCACCCGGAAGCTCACCCGCAGGTGCGCGGGGAGCCGGTCGAGGTCCCAGGCGTCGCGGGGCACGGTGACGCCGGTCATCCGGCGCAACTGCCGGGTCAGCGCGTCCAGCAGCGGCTCCTCGCCGGCCGGCATCGCGGCGAGCGCCGCGCGGGCGTAGTCCGGCACCGGCACGAAGTTGCGGCGCACCGCCTTGGGCAGCGAGCGGATCAGCGCGACCACCAGTTCCTCGCGCAGCCCGGGGACCTGCCAGTCGAAGCTCTCCGCCGGCACCTGGTTGAGCAGCGGCAGCGGGATGTCGACGGTCACGCCGTCGGTCGCGGTGCCCGGCTCGAACCGGTAGGTCAGCGGCAGGGTCACCCCGTCGGCCGACCACTCGTCGGGGTAGTCGGCCTCGTCCACCCCGCCGCGGCCGGCGTTGACCAGCAGCTCCCGGGTGAAGGTGAGCAGGTCCGGCTGCTCGCGGCGGGTCTTCTTCCACCAGGCGTCGAAGTGCCGCCCGGAGACCACGTCCGCCGGGACGCGGGCGTCGTAGAAGTCGAAGACGGTCTGGTCGTCGACGAGGATGTCGCGGCGGCGGGCCCGGTTCTCCAGCTCCTCGATCTCCGCCAGCAGCCGCTGGTTGTCCCGCCAGAAGTGGTGGTGGGTCTGCCAGTCGCCCTCCACCAGGGCGTGCCGGATGAACAGCTCGCGGGACAGCGCCGGGTCGATCCGGCCGAAGTTGACCTTGCGCGAGGTGACCAGCGGGACGCCGTAGAGCGTCACCTTCTCGTACGCCATCACGGCCGCCTGCTTCTTCTCCCAGTGCGGCTCGCTGTAGCTGCGCTTGACCAGGTGCTGGGCGAGGGGCTCGACCCACTCCGGCTCGACCCGGCCGTTCACCCGGCCCCAGAGCCGGGAGGTCTCCACCAGCTCGGCGGCCATCACCCAACGCGGCGGCTTCTTGAACAGCGCCGAGCCGGGGAAGAGCGCGAACTTGGCGCCCCGCGCGCCCAGGTACTCGTGCTTCTGGGCGTCCTTGAGCCCGATGTGCGACAGCAGGCCGGCGAGCAGCGACTGGTGCACCCTGGGGGTGTCGATCTCCTCCGGCAGGTCCGCGCCGCCCCGGCGCCGGCCGCCGCCGTCGGCGTCGCGCGCCGGTCGCCCTTCCTCGGGCGTACGCAGCACCTGGCGCAACTGGCTGACGATGTCCTGCCATTCGCGTACCCGCAGGTAGTTGAGGAACTCCGCCTTGCACATCCGGCGGAACGCGCTGGAGGACAGCTCGCGCTGCTGCTCGCGCAGGTGCCGCCACAGGTTGAGCAGCGTCACGAAGTCCGACTCGCGGTCGGTGAACCGGGCGTGCGCCTGGTCGGCCTGGGCCTGCCGGTCCGCGGGCCGTTCGCGGGGATCCTGGATCGACAGCGCGGCGGCGATCACCATCACCTCGGTGGCGCAGCCGTTGCGCTCACCCTCGACGACCATCCGGGCCAGCCGCGGGTCGACGGGGAGCTGGGCGAGCCGCCGGCCGAGCGGGGTGAGCCGCTTCGCCGGGTCGGCCTCGGCCGGGTCCAGCGCGCCCAGCTCGTGCAGCAGGTTGACGCCGTCGGCGATGTTGCGTCGGTCCGGCGGGTCGATGAACGGGAACGCGGCGATGTCGCCGAGCCCGATCGAGGTCATCTGGAGGATGACCGAGGCGAGGTTGGTGCGCAGGATCTCGGGGTCGGTGAACTCGGGGCGGGACAGGAAGTCCTGCTCGTCGTAGAGGCGGACGCAGATGCCGTCCGAGGTGCGCCCGCAGCGCCCCTTGCGCTGGTTGGCCGACGCCTGCGAGACCGGCTCGATCGGCAGCCGCTGCACCTTGAGGCGGCTGCTGTAGCGGGAGATGCGGGCCGTGCCCGGGTCCACCACGTACTTGATGCCGGGCACGGTGAGCGAGGTCTCCGCGACGTTGGTCGCGAGCACCACCCGGCGTCCGGCGTGCGGGGCGAAGACCCGGTGCTGCTCGGCGGTGGAGAGCCGGGCGTAGAGCGGCAGGATCTCGGTGCCGCGCAGCGCCGGCTTCTTCTCCACCAGCTTGCCCAGCGCGTCGGCGGTGTCCCGGATCTCCCGCTCGCCGCTGAGGAAGACCAGGACGTCGCCGGGCCCCTCGGCGGCGAGTTCCTCGACGGCGTCGCCGATGGCCTGGATCTGGTCCCGGACGTTCTCCTCGTCGTCCCCGTCGTCCTCGCCCTCGGCGACCTCGACCAGCGGCCGGTAGCGCACCTCGACCGGGTACGTGCGCCCGGACACCTCGACCACCGGCGCCGGGACGCCGTCCGGCGCGTCGTCGGTGGGCGGCCCGGCGAAGTGCCGGGCGAACCGCTCGGTCTCGATGGTCGCCGAGGTGATGATCACCTTCAGGTCGGGGCGGCGGGGGAGGAGCTGCCGGAGGTAGCCGAGGATGAAGTCGATGTTGAGGCTGCGCTCGTGCGCCTCGTCGATGATCAGGGTGTCGTACTGGCGCAGCATCCGGTCGGTCTGCAACTCGGCGAGCAGGATGCCGTCGGTCATCAGCTTGACCAGGCTCCGGTCGCTCACCTGGTCGGTGAAGCGCACCTTGTAGCCGACCACGTCGCCCAGCTCGGTGCCGAGCTCCTCGGCGATCCGGTCCGCCACCGTACGCGCGGCCAGCCGGCGCGGCTGGGTGTGCCCGATCAGCCCGTTGATCCCGCGTCCCAGCTCCAGGCAGATCTTGGGCAGCTGGGTGGTCTTGCCGGAGCCGGTCTCGCCGGCCACGATCACCACCTGGTGGTCGCGGATCGCGGCGGCGATGTCGTCCTTGCGCTCGCTCACCGGCAGCTGCGCCGGGTAGGTGACCACCGGCACGGCGCCGCGCCGGCTCTCCAGCCGCGCCTCGGCCCGCGCGACGTCGGCGGCGATCTCGGCGAGCGCTTCGTCGCGCCGCTGCGGGTCCCTGAGCCTGCGCACCCCGTCCAGCCGCCGTTGCAGGCGACGCTGGTCGCGGAACATCAGGGGACGGAGGCGGCGGTGCAGCTCGCGGGCGGGGTCGGTCGCGGCGGGTGCGGCTGGATTCTGCATGTCGTCGCCAAGGATAGGCAGCCGGCGGCCGGACCGCCCCCGGGTTACCGGTCCGCCCGCGCGCGCCCGCCCGCGGGCGGGCGCCGACGGGTCTAGAGTTGACCGCCGACCGACGTCGAACCACGGGGATGCGCGATGACGATGCGGGACACCGACCGGGCCCTGGTGCAGGCCGCCACGGCGGTCGCCAAGCTGCGCTGCCGCAGCGAGAACCACACGGTCGCCGCCGCCGCGCGGACCACCGACGGCCGGGTCTTCACCGGGGTGAACGTCTACCACTTCACCGGCGGCCCCTGCGCGGAGGTGGTCGCGGTCGGCGCCGCCGCCACCCAGGGCGTCACCGAGCTGGAGACGATCGTCGCGGTGGGCGACCGGGGGCGCGGGGTGATCCCGCCCTGCGGGCGCTGCCGGCAGGTGCTGCGCGACTACTTCCCCACCATCCGGGTCATCGTCGGGCCGATGGACGCGCTGCGCGTGGTGCCGGTCGCCGAGCTGCTGCCCGAGACGTACGTCTGGGCCGACCACCAGCTCGACGGCCCGTCGCTGCCGGCGGCCCGCACGGGCGCCGGGGACTGACGGCTCAGTCGCCGGCCGCCGCCTCCAGCATCGACCGGGGGACGGGCACGCTCTCGAACCGCACGTTGCCCTCCGGGACCATCCAGCTCATCACCTGCACGGCCAGCCGCCCGGCCCGCACGGCCGGGTCGTTGTGGTACAGCTCGCGGGCCTCCTCGGGGCTGATCGAGAGCACGACGAAGCCGCGCAGCCGGTCGTCGTCGGCCTCCACGAAGGGCCCCGCCGCCAGGACGAGACCCTGGTCCACCAGCCCCGCCTGGTGGGCCAGGTGGGCGTCCTGCAACCGGTCGGCCACGTCCAGCGGCAGCTCCGGGGCGTCCGGCGGGCGCACCAGGAGCACCACCGTGTGCTGGTCGAATCGCATCCCTCCAGCGTAGGGCCGGGACGTGCCGCCGGGCGGCGGCGCGGCGGATCGACCACCGCTGGTTAGGCGGCCCTAACCGGGTGGGCTAAGGTAAGGCGAACCTAAGCACAGCTTGCGGGAGACTCGTGACCACCCTCGCCACCCCACCGGCCCCGGCCGGCACCCGGCCCCGCGCGCATGGCGGCCGCCGGGCAGCGGTCGCCGTCGCCGCCGCGCTGGCGCTGCTGCTGGCCGTGCTGGCGAGCTTCGCGCTCGGCAGCCGGTCGCTCGCCGTCGACGAGGTGTGGCGCGCCCTGGTCGCCCCGGACGGCGGCGAGGCCACCACCATCGTCCGGGAACTGCGGATGCCGCGCACCGCCCTCGGCCTCGCCGTCGGGCTGGCGCTCGCCGTCGCGGGGGTGCTCTTCCAGGCGCTGACCCGCAACCCGCTCGCGGAGCCGCGCATCCTCGGGATCAGCGCCGGCGCCTCGTTCGGCGTGGTGCTCGCCATCTCCGTCTTCGGCGTCGGCACCCTCGCCGGCTACGTCTGGTTCGGCATCGGCGGCGCGCTCCTCGCCGGCCTGCTGGTCTTCGCCGTCGCCACCCGCGCCCGCGAGGGCGCCAGCCCGGTCACCCTCGCGCTGGTCGGCGCGGCCCTCGACGCCAGTCTCGCCTCCGTGGTGTACGCGCTGCTCAGCATCGACGCCCGCACGTTCGAGGACTACCGGTTCTGGGTGGTCGGCGGGCTCACCGGCCGGGACCTTTCCGTGGCCGCCCAGGTGCTGCCGTTCGTGCTCGCCGGGCTGGTGCTGGCCGCCCTCGTCGCCCGCGGCCTGGACGCCCTCGCCCTCGGCGACGACGTGGCCCGGGGCCTCGGCCACCGGATCGGGCTGGTCCGCCTCGGCGGCGGCGCCGCCGCCGTGCTCCTCACCGGGGCGGCCGTCGCCGCCGCCGGGCCGATCGCCTTCGTCGGGCTCGCCGTGCCGCACCTGGCCCGCGCCCTGGTCGGCGCCGACCACCGCTGGACCCTGGCGGTCTCCGCGCTGCTCGGGCCCACGCTGCTGCTCGGCGCCGACGTCGTCGGCCGGCTGGTCTCCCCGCCCGGGGAGGTGCCGGCGGGCATCGTCACCGCCCTCATCGGCGCCCCGCTGCTGGCCTGGCTGGTCCGGCGCGCGAAGGTGGTGACGGCGTGATCGGCTCCGCCCTGGTCGGCGCCCTGCCGCCCGCCCCGCTCGTTCCCCGCGCGAAGGTGGTGACGGCGTGACCGCCCCCGCCCGCCCCGCCGACCGGAAGCCGGCCGACCGCCCGACGGGCCGCCCCCGCGCCGGCGTCGTCGCCCTGCCCGGGCGCTCGCTGGTGCGGGTCGGCCCGGTCAGCGTGCAGATCCGCCGCCGCTCGGTGCTCGTCGCCGCCACGCTGGTCGTGCTGCTGCTGGGCGCCGGGGTGCTCAGCCTCTCCCTCGGCACCCCGTACGTCGCCCCGGTCGACGTGCTGCGCGCCCTCTCCGGCGCCGGCACCCCGTACGACCTGGTGGTCTTCGACCTGCGGCTGCCCCGGCTGGTGCTGGCCGCGGTGGCCGGCGCGGCCTTCGGGGTCGCCGGCACGCTGATCCAGAGCGTGGCCCGCAACCCGCTCGCCAGCCCGGACGTCGTCGGCATCACCCAGGGCGCCGGCCTCGCCGCCACGGTGGCCCTGACCAGTGGGGCCGCCGCGGCGATCGTGGCGCCGGCGGCGCTGGCCGGCGGCCTGGTCGCCGCCGCGCTGCTGTTCGTCCTCGGCGCCCGGCACGGGCTGGCCGCCCAGCGTTTCGTGCTCGCCGGCGTGGCGGTCGCCTTCGCGCTGCGCGCCCTGATCGAGGTGGTCATGCTGACCGCCGACCCGATCGACGGGCTGCGCGCGCAGATCTGGCTGATCGGCACGCTCGCCGGCAAGGGCTGGACCGAGGCCCTCTGGATCGCGGCCACCCTGGTCGCGCTCCTGCCCGTGCTGGCGTGGGCCGGCTGGGCGCTGAACAGCACCGCGCTGGACGACGACACGGCACGGGGGATCGGCCTGCGCCCGACGGCCCGCCGGATCGGTCTCGCCAGCACCGGGGTGCTGGCCGCCGCGATGGTCACCGCCCAGGTGGGCGCGGTCGACTTCGTCGCCCTGGTGGCCCCGCAACTGGCCCGGCGGCTGGTCCGCGCGGAGCGCCCGCCGCTGGTCTGCGCCGCCCTGCTCGGGGCGCTGCTGCTGGTGTTGGCCGACCTGGCCGGCCGGCGGCTCTTCGCCCCCACCCAACTGCCCGCAGGGGTGCTGACCGCCGCCATCGGCGGCCCGTACCTGATCTTCCTGCTGGTCCGCGGCCGTCGGCGGCCCTCGTGATGTCCCACCCTGGCAAGGAGGCGTGATGCTCTCCACCCGCGACCTGGTCGCCGGCTACGACGAGCGGACGGTGCTGGACGGGCTCGACCTGGACCTGCCCGCCGACGCGTTCACCGTGATCGTCGGGCCCAACGCCTGCGGCAAGTCCACCCTGCTGCGCACCATGGCCCGGCTGCTCACGCCCCGGCGGGGCGCGGTGCTGCTCGACGGGGCCGCCATCCGGGACCTGCCGACCCGCGACGTCGCCCGCCGGCTCGGCGTGCTGCCGCAGAGCCCACTGGTGCCGGAGGGGGTCACCGTCGCCGACCTGGTCGGCCGGGGCCGGCAGCCGTACCAGCGGTGGTGGCGGCAGTGGTCGGAGGAGGACAGCGCCGCCGTCGACCGGGCCATGGCGCTCGCCGACGTGGCCGGGCTGGCCGGCCGGCCCGTGGACACCCTCTCCGGCGGTCAGCGGCAGCGCGTCTGGATCGCCATGACCCTCGCCCAGGACACCGAGGCGCTGCTGCTCGACGAGCCGACCACCTTCCTCGACCTCGCCCACCAGGTGGAGGTGCTGGACCTGCTGCACCGGCTGCGCGCCGAGCGGGGCCGGACGGTGGTGGCCGTGCTGCACGACCTCAACCAGGCCGCCCGGTACGCCGACCACCTGGTCGCGATGCGGTCCGGCGCCGTGGTGGCCGCCGGGCCGCCCCGGGAGATCCTCACCGCCGACCTGGTCCGGGACGTCTTCGGGCTCGACTGCGTGGTCGTGCCCTGCCCGGTGACCGGGGCGCCCCTCGTGGTGCCCGCGCTCACCACTCCCTCGCTGACCCGGCCGTCCGACGCGGCCGACCTGGTCGGCTCAGCTCCGGCGGGACCGCCGGCCCCGGCAGCCCGCCCCCCGGCCGAGGACGCGCTCACCCCGCGCACCGGCTCGTACCCCTCGAAAGGAATCTGATGCGTCGTCTCGCCGCCGCCCTCACCGCGGCGCTGGCCCTCGGCGTCGGCCTCACCGCCTGCGGTGAGAGCGACCCGGTCGCCAGCACCACCACCGGGGAGACCCGGGAGATCACCCACGTCATGGGCACCACCAAGGTGCCGGTCGACCCGAAGCGGGTCGTCGTGCTCGACACCGACAAGATCGACACCGCGCTGTCCCTCGGCGTCACACCGGTCGGCGCCGCCACCGCCGGTGAGGCGAAGAGCTGGCCGACCTACTTCGGCGAGGAGAAGCTCGCCGGCATCAAGGAGGTCGGGGTGCTCACCGAGCCCGACCTGGAGGCCATCAACGCCCTCAAGCCGGACCTGATCCTGGGCAGCAAGTTCCGCCAGGAGAAGTTCTACGACGAGCTGAAGGCCATCGCGCCGACCGTGTTCACCGAGAAGGTCGGCACCACGTGGAAGGAGAACTTCCTCCTCGACGGCAAGGCGCTCGGCAAGGAGCAGCAGGCCAAGGACCTGCTCGCCGCGTACGAGACCCGGGCCAAGGAGTTCGGCGCCAAGCTGGGCAACGCCGCCGACCGCAAGGTGTCCATCGTCCGCTTCATGCCGACCGAGATCCGGGTGTACGGGCCGGACTCGTTCTCCGGCATCGTGATCGGCGACACCGGCCTGGGCCGCCCCGAGCGGCAGCTGCTGACCGGCAAGGAGGACCGGCGGATGGACCGGGTGAGCCCGGAGCGCATCGGCGAGGTCGACGGTGACGTCATCTTCGTGACCGCGTACGGCGAGAAGGCCGCCGCCGAGCAGGCCAAGGTGACCGGCGGGACGCTGTGGAAGGCCCTGCCGGCGGTCAAGGCGGGCAAGGCGCACGTCGTCTCCGACCAGATCTGGATGACCGGCATCGGCGTCGGCGCCGCCAGCCGGATCCTCGACGACCTGGAGAAGTACCTCACCGCCTGACCGACGTCCGCCCGGGCTCGCCGGGCAAACCGCCAGTGGTGGCCGCACCGTCCCCGGTGCGGCCACCACTGCGTTGTGCGGGTCAGGCCCGGCCGGCGGGGGCCGGTTCGGCGGCCCGGTGGCGGCCGGTCAGCAGGTGGTCGACGCTGAGCCGGCCGGCACCGACCGCCGCCAGCAGCAGGCTCGCCGCGCCGAGGACGAGGACCAGCTCGTAGCCGCCCTTGTCCACGAAGAGGCCGTTGCCGGCGTGCACGAAGATGAACGCGCCGAGCATGTCCAGCGCGAGCAGGACACCGGCGATCGGGACGACCGCGCCGAGGATCAGCGCCGCGCCGCCGAGCAGCTCGACGCCCGTGGCGAACCACGCGGACATGGTCGGCAGGGGTACGCCGGCCTGGTCGAAGAAGGCGGCGGTCCCGTCGACGCCGTTGGTGACCAGCTTCTGCCAGCCGTGGGCGAAGAAGACGATGCCGACGCCGATCCGGGCGAGCAGCATCGCGACGTCACGGACGGTGGTGGGCAGGGTCATGGTTCTGCTCCTCATGCTGGGTGGACTGCCGAACGGCCGGTCGGGTCGACGCGCGCCGTGTCGCGGGCGGCCGCGACGCGACCGGCGGACGGGACACCGCGCGGCCCGGATCTCGGTCCGCCGGGCCTGTCGGGTGCCGCCTGGGGACCACCGTACCGGCAGATGGTTGAAGGCTCAATGGTTGACGTGGAAAGTGATTGTCGCCGCGCCCGCCGATCGCCGTCCGAGCTGCGCGGTCGTGCCCGGAGAAGGTGGCCTCGGGGGTCGCCGCCCGGGCGCGGTGGACCGCCGGAACGGCGAACGCGCCACCCTCCGGGCGGTGTGGCCGGCTCCGGAAGGTGGCGCGTGTCGTGGCCCGGGGGCCCGTCGGGAGGGCGGGTGGTGGTGGACGGGTCAGGCGGCCGTGGCCCAGATCGCCTGGAAGGCGGCCGCCTCGCCGGCCAGCCAGCGCTCGATCTGCTCGGGCCGGGCGTCGGCGGGCATGTGGTGGGCCTCGCCCCGGCGGACGTCCACCAGGACCGGCTCGGCGTGCGGGAGCACCGCGTCCATGTGCCGGGCCATCAGGTGCAGGGTGGCGAGCACTGCCTCCGGGCTGGGCGGGGCCTCGTCGAAGTGCAGGCGGACGGCCTCGGTGCGACCGTCGGCATGGCGTACGCCGAACTGGGGGTTGATCTTGACGGGCAGGTCGCCGAGCATGGCGAGCGCGTCGCGGGTCTGGGCGAGGTCGACGGCCCTCGGCTCGCCGAGGGAGTGCAGCCAGGCCCGCGCGCCGGGGACGAGGGCCTCGTAGAGCGGGCGCCAGCGGGGCTTGACCGCGTCGGCCACCTGGTCGAGGTGGGTGCCGCCGGTGTGGAAGGCGATGTCGGCCTTGAGTGCCTTGACGAACTGGCCGTGCGGGTTGAAGCCGGAGCGGCTGGTTCGCTGCTTGCGCAGGCCCCCGACGAAGGTGGCCTTGGTCGGGCCGGTGCGGTCGACGTAGCGGGTGAAGCCGAGCAGGGTGGCGTAGGGGGTGGGTGGGGCGGAGGCGGGCGTGGTCACGGGCGTCCTCCCAGGTCAGGACTTCGATTAGTACATACATTCTAATCGACAGGTGTGACACTTCCCAGTGCGAGAAGGGGGCGTAGGGCCTCACTGGTCAGACCCCGTACCTTGCGCAGGTCTACGGCGATCAGGTCCGTCCTGTTCAGGTCCGCACCGTCCAGGCGCGCGTGGTCCAGGCGCGCGTCGTTCAGGTTCGCGCCGCGCAGGTTCGCGCCCCGTAGGTCCGTCCAGCTCAGGTCCGCGCGGGACAGGAGCGCGCGGCTCAGGTCCGCGCCGCTCAGGTTCGCACTGACCAGGTGCGCCTCGACCAGTGCCGCGCCGCTCAGGTTCGCGCGGGACAAGGAAATCCCGGATAGGGACAGTTGAGTGCCGGTGAAGTCGAGGCGGCGGTTCTGGTCCTGTTCGGGGTGTGGCCGCCGGCCCAGGACGGTGACCGCCGCGCGTACGTCCTCAGGCGCCGCTGGGATCTCCGACGGCTTGGCGGCCTTGGCCGGGGTGGGGGCGTTGGTGCGGATGAAGGCGCACAGGACCTCGATGATCGTGGGCTCGTCCTCGGGTGAGTCACGCATGATCCGTTCGAGGGAGTAGATAGTTTGTCCGGCAACCGCGCAGTGCCCGGCCCGCTCGGGCGGATGGCCAGGCCGGACCGGGGCGGCCGGGTTTCAATCGCTGCAAGCGCTCGTCGTTGGGTGGCTCCGCCGCGGGTAAACCGGAATGCCCACGACAGGGAGTCAGGTGCCCGCAGAAAGGACAGCCCCGGTGCTCGGAGGAATCGCGCCGAGGCGTCGTTCAGGACCCTCGTGCTCGACGTCCCCGATGACGGTGGTCACGACCTTGTGGACTCCGGTGCCCGGCGGGGCGCCCTCCTGGTCGGCGAAAAGGAGGTGTCCCGTGCCGACGAGCATGGGTGCGAGGGTCTCGATGTCGGCGTCGACGGCGATCCGGCCCAGTTCGCGCTCGGTGACGAGGTAGGACGTGATCATGGCCGTGGCGTCCGACAGGATCGGCATGCGGGCCGGCCTGGCCTGGCGCAACCGGGTGAGCAACTCGTCCCGGGCGAGGACGAGGCGAATGATCGCCAGGGTGACCGCCCCGAACAGCTCCGTCAGTATCCCGGTGAGGTTGTCGACGACGGTGCCCGTGCCGACGGCCTCCTGCAGGGCGGCGGCCTGGGTGTCGATCCGGGCCATCCGATCCAGCACGAACTCGACGAGGAAGGCGTCGAAATCGGCGAAGTGGCGGTGCAGGACCCCCTTGGCGACCCCCGCCTCCGTGGTGACCGCGCGGCTGGTCAGCCCGCTGGGTCCGTGCTGGAGCAGGACGCGTTCGGCGGCGTCGAACAACTGCTCACGGGCGTCGCGGATGGCCACCCCGGTCGGCACTGTGCGTTCCTCCATCGATGGTCTGGCATCTGGTTGACAAAGTGGGCACACGCCCACTTAAGGTGGGCGCATGCCCACTTTACCTCCGGAGCATTCCCGGTCCTCCCGGCTCGAGGCGCATCAGGCCCGAGAGATAGCGGAGTCGTTCGGCGTCGACGCGGCACGCTACGACCGGGCCCGGCCCCGCTACCCCAGCGCGCTGGTGCGGCGGATCGTCGCCGCCAGTCCCGGGCCCGAGGTCCTGAACGTCGGCTGCGGCACCGGTATCGAGGCCCGGCAGTTCCAGGCGGCCGGTTGCGCGGTGCTCGGGGTCGAGCCCGACGCGCGGATGGCCGACTTCGCCCGACGCGGCGGGGTCGAGGCCGAGGTGGCGACGTTCGAAGCCTGGGACGCCGCCGGTCGGACGTTCGACGCGGTCATCGCCGGAACGGCCTGGCACTGGGTCGACCCGGTCGCCGGCGCGGCCAAGGCCGCCCGGGTGCTGCGGCCCGGTGGCCTCCTCGCGCCGTTCTGGCACGTGTTCCAGCTCCCACCCGATGTGGCGCAGGCCCTCGCCGCGGCCTACCAGCGGGTGGTACCCGACTCGCCGTTCACCTTCCCACCGGACAAGCAGGGCTTGGACGCGTACCAGCCGCTGGCGACCAGGGCCGCCGACGGGATCCGCGCGGTGGGCGGGTTCGGCGAACCCGAGCAGTGGCGATTCGACTGGGAACAGTCCTACACCCGCGACGAGTTGCTCGACCTGCTGCCCACCCAGGGCCTGCTCACCCGGCTCCCGCCGGAGAGGCTGGCGGAGGTGCTGGACGGGGTCGGGGTCGCTGTCGACGCGTCGGGGGGCAGCGTCACCATGCCCTACACCACGGTGGCTGTCACGGCGGTACGAACCAGCGGCACCTGACCGGCGTTCGTCCACGGCGGCCCGCGCGCTCGGGGAAGGACCGCCCAGGCATCCTGGACGGCCCTTCCCGGGCAAGAAACTAGAGCTGACCGACGGAGGTGACCCGGACGACCGCGGCGCCGGCCTCGTCGGAGGCGGCGAGGTCGACCTCGGCGCTGATGCCCCAGTCGTGGTCGCCCTCCGGGTCGTCCAGGATCTGCCGGACCGTCCACTTCTCCCGGCCCTGCTCGATCATGAGCAGCGCCGGCCCGCGCGCGTCCGGCCCCACCCCGATCGAGTCGTACGCCTCGAAGTACGGCTCCAGCGCGTCGGCCCAGGCGTCCGCGTCCCAGCCCGACGCGCCGTCCAGCTCGCCGAGGTCGTACCAGCGGCGCAGCGCGGCCAGCTCGACCCGGCGGAACAGGGCGTTGCGCACCAGCACCCGGAAGGCGCGGGCGTTGCGGGTGACCGCCGGGACGCGGTCGTCCAGCGCCTCGGCCGCCTCGGCGGCGTCGGCGGGGTTGCGCAGCCGCTCCCACTCGTCGATCAGGCTCGAGTCGACCTGGCGGACCAGCTCACCGAGCCACTCGATGAGGTCGACCAGCTCCTCGGTCTTCGCGTCCTCGGGCACGGTCTGCCGCAGCGTCTTGTAGGCGTCCGCGAGGTATCGCAGCACGAGGCCCTCGGAGCGGGACAGCCCGTAGAACTGGACGTACTCCGTGAAGGTCATCGCCCGCTCGTACATGTCCCGGACCACGGACTTGGGGGAGAGCTGGTGGTCGGCCACCCACGGGTGGCCCTGCCGGTACATCTCGTACGCCGACCCCAGCAGCTCCGCGAGGGGCTTGGGCCAGGTCACCTCGTCGAGCAGCTCGAGCCGGGCCTCGTACTCGATCCCCTCGGCCTTCATCGCGGCGACCGCCTCGCCGCGCGCCTTGAACTGCTGCGCGGAGAGCACCTGGCGCGGGTCGTCGAGGATCGACTCGATCACCGAGAGGACGTCGAGGGCGTACGCGGGGGACTCGACGTCGAGCAGCTCGATCGCCGCGAGGGCCAGCGGCGACAGCGGCTGGTTGAGGGCGAAGTCGAGCTGGAGGTCGACGGTGAGACGGACCCGCCGGCCGGTCTCGTCCGGCTCGTCGAACTGCTCGACCACCCCGCCGGCGCGCAGCGCCCGGTAGATCGCGATGGCGCGCCGGATGTGCCGGCGCTGGGCGGCCCGGTCCTCGTGGTTGTCGGTGAGCAGGTGCCGCATCGCCGCGAACGCGTCGCCGGGGCGGCCGATCACGTTGAGCAGCATCGAGTGGCTGACCTGGAAGCTGGACGTCAGCGGCTCGGGCTCGGCCTCGACCAGGCGCTCGAAGGTGGGCTTGCCCCAGCCGATCGACCCCTCCGGCGGCTTCTTGCGCACCACCTTGCGCCGCTTCTTCGGGTCGTCGCCGGCCTTGGCCAGGGCCTTCTCGTTGTCGATGACGTGCTCCGGGGCCTGCACCACCACCCGGCCGATGGTGTCGAAGCCGGCCCGACCGGCCCGCCCGGCGATCTGGTGGAACTCGCGGGCCTTGAGCAGCCGGGTGCGTACGCCGTCGTACTTGGACAGGCCGGTGAACAGCACGGTGCGGATCGGCACGTTGATCCCGACGCCGAGGGTGTCCGTGCCGCAGATGACCTTGAGTAGGCCGGCCTGGGCGAGGGTCTCCACCAGCCGGCGGTACTTGGGCAGCATGCCGGCGTGGTGCACGCCGATGCCGTGCCGGACCAGCCGGGACAGGGTCTTGCCGAAGCCGGAGGTGAACCGGAAGTTCCCGATGGCCTGGGCGATCATGTCCTTCTCGGCCCGGGTGCAGACGTTCACGCTCATCAGGGCCTGGGCGCGTTCCAGGGCGGCGGCCTGGGTGAAGTGCACGACGTAGACCGGCGCCTGCTTCGTCTCCAGCAGCTCCTCCAGTGTCTCGTGCAGCGGCGTCATCGCGTACGAGAAGAGGAGCGGGACCGGCCGCTCGGCCGAGCGGACGACGGCGGTGGGCCGGCCGGTGCGCCGGGTCAGGTCGTCGACGAAGCGGGTGGTGTCGCCGAGCGTGGCCGACATGAGGACGAACTGGGCCTGCGGCAGCTCGATCAGCGGCACCTGCCACGCCCAGCCGCGGTCCGGCTCGGCGTAGAAGTGGAACTCGTCCATGATCACCTGGCCGACGTCGGCCCGGTCGCCCTCGCGCAGCGCCAGGTTGGCCAGGATCTCGGCGGTGCAGCAGATGATCGGGGCGTCGGCGTTGACGCTGGCGTCGCCGGTCAGCATGCCGACGTTGTCGGCGCCGAAGACCTCGCAGAGGGCGAAGAACTTCTCCGACACCAGAGCCTTGATCGGGGCGGTGTAGAAGGTCGTACGGTCGTCGGCCAGGGCCGCGAAGTGCGCCGCGATCGCCACCAGGCTCTTGCCGGAACCGGTCGGCGTATTCATGATCACGTTGGCGCCGGAGACGATCTCGATGACCGCCTCCTCCTGGTGGGGGTAGAGGTCGAGGCCGCGCTCCTTCGCCCAGCCGGCGAACGCGTCGAAGAGGGTGTCGGGGTCGGCGCTGGTCGGCAGCGCGGCGGTGAGCGTCATAGCGGGTCCCATGGTGCCTGGATCATGCCCCTGCGCGCCAACCGGCGTGGGCGGCGATGGTGTTAGGAAGGGCCCCTTCTACAACAGAATCCGTTAGCAGGGGACCCCTCCTTTCAGCTTCGGCGGTAGATCAGGTCGAAGATCGGGCGGCCGGCCGTCAGGGCCCGGCGCTCGAACTTGGTGACCGGGCGGTGCGGCGGGCGGGGAGCGAAGCCGTCGTGCGCGTTGACCAGCCCCGGGTCGGCGTCCAGGGTCTCCCGCATCGCCTCGGCGTACTCGGCCCAGTCGGTGGCGCAGTGCAGAGTGCCGCCGGGCGCCAGCCGGGAGCGCAGCAGCGCGACGTGGGCCGGCTGGATGATCCGCCGCTTGTGGTGCCGCGACTTGGGCCACGGGTCCGGGAAGAAGACGTGCACCGCGTCCAGCGACGCCGCCGGCAGGCCCGTCACCAGGTCCAGCGCGTCGCCCTGCGCCACCCGCACGTTGCGCAGGCCGCGCCGGTCCACCAGGTCCAGCAGGTTGGCGATTCCGGGCGTGTGCACCTCGACCGCCAGATAGTCTCGATCCGGGTCGGCGGCGGCCATCGCGGCGGTGGTGTCGCCCATCCCGGACCCGATCTCCACCACCACCGGGGCCCGACGGCCGAACAGGCCGGCCAGGTCCACCGGCGTGCCGGGCTCGTCCGGGACGAGCAGGCCGTGGACCGGCCAGAGCCGGTCCAACGCCTCCGTCTGGCGGCTGCTCATCCGGCCGCGGCGCGGATGGAAGGTGCGGATCGTCCGGGCGGCGGGCGCCGCGGGCGCGGCGGCGGGAGAGTCGATGGAGGTCACAACGACCCGAGCGTACGCGACGACCGCGCCGGATCGGATGTGATGTTCGCCCGGGGATGAGAGGATCCATCCCGTACGGCAGACCGGGCTCCTGGTGTTGCCCGGCACTGCCTCAACGCGCCGGGAGGGGGCGTCGTGTCAGTGCACCGCGGCGGTCTGGCGCTGACGATCGCGACCGCGCTCGCCGGCCCGTTGCTCGCGGCCTTGCCGGCCGGGGCCGCCCCGCCGACCACCGCCCTCCCCGCTGTCACCGGCCGCCCCGTTGCCGCTGGCCATCCCGCTGCCACCGGCCTTCCCGTCGTCGCCGGCCGCCCCGTTGCCGGATTGCGGGCGGAGCCCGCGCCGGGGGGCCCGCCGCAGCCGAAGCCGCCGGAGCCCGCCGTCTTCGTCGAGGTCAGCCCGAGCACCGTGCAGCCGGGCTTCCTCGTCGGCATCCGGGCCAGTTGCAATGACAACTCGATCCCCGCGATCGTGGTCTCGGACGCCTTCGGCCGGGTGCAGGTGCAGCCGCAGCGCGGGCTGCTCACCGCCGCGCCGATGGTGCGCGAGCGCACCCGGCCCGGCAACTACCGGGTCAAGCTGGAGTGCCCCGACGGGGAGACCGCCTCGACCATGCTCCAGGTGGTCAAGGCGGTGAAGCCCAGTCGCGGCCCGGCGACGGGCTTCGGCGGAGGCGCCGGCGGGTTCACCGGGCTGCTGCTTCCCGGTGGTCTCGCGCTGACCGTGGCCGGCATCGTCCTCGCGGTGGTCGCGGCGCGCCGCCCGCGCTCCGTCCGTGGCGCCGCCCGACGCTGAGCCCGCCCATGGCCACCTCGCCCGCCCCGCAGCCGCCCGCCGCAGCGGCCCGCCGGCGTCCGCCGCCCGGACGCCGCCCCTGGTCGGTGCCGCTGGCCGTGGTGCTGGTGCTGGTCGGGGTCTTCGCCACCGGGGCGGGGCTGGGGCGGACGGCCGGGCCGTTCGACTGGGCCGCCGGCGCGGGGGAGTCGCGTCCGGCCCGCGGCGAGAGCGGCGCCCTGTCGGCCAGCCGGCCCGTACGCCTGTCGATCCCCTCGATCGAGGTGGCCGCGCCGGTGGCGCCCGTGGGCGAGGCCCGGGACGGCTCGATCGCCGTGCCGCCGCTCGACCGGGCCGACGAGACCGGCTGGTACGACCGGGGCCCGACCCCGGGCGAGCCGGGCCCGGCGGTCATCGTGGGGCACGTGGACACCAAGAGCGGCCCGTCGGTCTTCTACGACCTGCACAGGCTGCGCCCGGGCGACACGGTCGAGGTGACCCGGGCGGACCGCTCGGTCGTGGTGTTCCGGGTCGACTCGGTGGAGCACTTCCCGAAGGAGCGGCTGCCGGCGGAGCGGGTCTACGGCGACGAGGGTCCGCCGGGTCTGCGCCTCATCACCTGCGGCGGCGACTGGCTCGGCGGCCGCACGGGCTACGCCGACAACATCATCGCCTTCGCCACCCTGCTCTCCTCCCGCCCCGCCTGACCCATCCGGGACGGGTCAGGGTCGGGGCGGGACCTGCTGGACGACCTCGAATTCCAGGAGGCTGGCGCCCGAGGCGACCGGCGGGCGCCGCTCGCCCGTGCCGGCGTGGGCGGCGCGGGAGGGGCCGGCGGCCCACGCCTGGTAGGCCTCCTCGCTCTCCCACCGGGTGTAGACGAAGTAGCGGTTCTCCCCGGCGACCGGGCGGAGCAGCTCGAAGCCGAGGAACCCGGGGGAGTTCTCCACGGCGCCGGCCCGGGCGGCGAACCGCTTCTCCAACTCCTCGCCCGCGCCGGGAGGGACGTCGATCGCGTTGATCTTCACGACTGCCATGGCTCCACCCTAGTCACGCCGTCGGGGCTCAGAACGACTCGACCGCCGGAACCAGGTCGGCGTCCACCACGATCGGGGCGTGGTCGGACGGGCCCTTGCCCTTGCGGGCCTCCCGGTCCACGTACGCCGAGCGGACCGCCCGCGTGAACGGCGCCGAGGCGTACACGAGGTCGATCCGCATGCCCTTGTTCTGGTGGAACATGCCCGCCCGGTAGTCCCAGTAGGTGAACGGGTGGGGGCCCTTCATCGGGGTGGGCACCACGTCGGAGAGCCCGAGGTCGCGCAGCTCCGCGAGGGCCGCCCGCTCGGCCGGGGTGACGTGCGTGGAGTGGGTGAACACCGCCGGGTCCCAGACGTCGGCGTCGGTCGGGGCGACGTTGAAGTCACCGCAGACGGCCAGCGGCACCCCGCTCGCCAACTCCGTCTCCAGGGCGTCCCGCAGCGCCGCGAACCAGGACAACTTGTATACGTAGTGCGGGTCGTCCGGCGTGCGGCCGTTCGGCACGTACACCGACCAGACCCGCAACCCGTCGCAGGTCGCGGAGATGGCCCGGGCCTCCGGCTCGGGGAACCCCGGCTCGCCCGGGAACCCCACCACCACGTCGGTCAGGCCGACCCGGGACAGGATCGCCACCCCGTTCCACCGGCCGTCGCTGTGGCTGGCCACGCGGTAGCCCAGCTCGCCGACCTCGGCCACCGGGAAGGCCCCGTCCGGGCACTTCGTCTCCTGCAGGCAGACGACGTCCGGCCCGGTGCCGGCCAGCCACTCCAGCAGCCGGGGCAGGCGGGCCTTCACCGAGTTCACGTTCCAGGTCGCCAGGCGCATGGGTCCAGCCTGCCCCATCCGCGCCCGCGCCGCCGCGTCAGCTCCCGGGGTGTCGCGCCGGCGGCCCGTCAGGTGTTCGGGGTGTCGCCCGGGCGGGTCTGCTCGGCCAGGAACCGCTCCAGCTCGGCGCCCAGCTCGTCGGCGGTCGGCAGCGGCCCCGTCTCCTTGGCGAGCAGGCTCCGCTCGCCCCGGCCGCGCGCGAACGCGTCGTACTGCTCCTCGAGGGCCTGCACCAGCTGGGCGGCCTCGTCGGTCTGCGCGACCTGCCGGTCGATCTCCAGCCGGACCACCTCGGCGGCCGAGCGCAGCCCGTCGCGGGGCAGCAGCAACCCGGTGCTGCGGGACACCGAGGCGAGCAGCACCTCGGCGGCGGCCGGGTACTCGGTCTGCGCCACGTAGTGCGGCACGTGGGCGGCGAAGCCCAGGGCGTCGCGGCCCAGCTCGCCGAGGCGGAACTCCAGCAGGTGCCCGACGCTGCCCGGCACCTGCACCCGCTGCAGCCACGGCTCGTAGCCGGCGATCAGCTCGCGCCGGGTGGCGTGCGCGGTCACCCCGGCGGGGCGGGTGTGCGGCACGGCCATCGGGATCGCGTTGAGCCCCACGGTGAGCCGGACGTCCAGCCGCGCGGTGAGCGCGCCGACGGCGGACACGAAGCGCTCCCACTGCAGGTCCGGCTCCGGGCCGGTGAGCAGCAGGAAGGGCGTCTCGTCGTCGTCGCGCAGCACGTGCAGCTCCAACGCCGGGGCGTCGTACGACTCCCAGTGGTCCTCGACGAAGGTCATCACCGGCCGGCGCGAGCGGTAGTCGAAGAGCTGGTCGACGTCGAACCGGGCGATCGGGCGGGCGTCCAGCGAGGTGAGCAGCTGCTCCCTGGCCAGGCGGGTGGCGCTGCCGGCGTCGACGAACCCGGTGAGGGCCTGGATCAGGACGGGCTGACCGAGGTCGGGCAGCTCGTCGATGAGTTCGTAGAGCTCGTGTGGGTCGAGCACCGGTGCGGACCTCCCTGGGTCGTGCGTACGGGTCGCCGCGCGGGGACGGCACCCGCTCGGGGAACGTACCCGCCATCCTCGTGCATTCCTGCCGGCGGCTCCCGGGGGGCCGCCGCGTGATCAGCAATCAGGGCGTATCCCCGCAACTCCACCGTCGGACGCCGAGCGATGACCGTGAGGCGGACCAGCCTATCGGCCGAAAGGGTGAACTGGGGGATCATGCACTCGGCGTCGACGCTTCGTCCCCCTTCCGTGCGGCCAGGGGGCGCGCGGGCGCCGTCGCGAGGTCTGCCCGCTACGCGAGGTGCGCCCCCGGCTCGCCCCGGAACGGCCGGGCCGTCCTGCGGGTGGGGGTGCTTTCGTGAAAAATGCCACGAGATCACCCGGGGTGATCGGAGTTTGGGTCTGCCTAGCCTCGGCTGATGCGTGACGACCGCACCCTCGATAGTCAGATCACCCCCGGTGACCCGATCGACCGTTCGGACGATACCCCCTTGCACGATCGGCCGACTGGGCTCCGTTCCGCCGCGACGTACGCCCGGAAGCTGCTGCCCGCGCCGGCCCGGGCCCGGGCCGCCCTCGCCGCCGGCGTGCTGTGCTGCCTCGGCCTGACCGCCGTCGCCCAGGGCGCCCGGGACGACTCCGCCGCCGACCCGGCCCCCGTCGCCGCCCCCTCCGCGCTAGCCGAGCGCGCCGAGGCGGACGCTGCCTCCCGCGGCCTGGAACGCGCCCCCGCCGCCACCCCCGCCAGCCCCACCCCCGCCGCCGACCCGGACACCGCCACCCCTGCCCCGAAGAAGACCAAGCGCAAGCCCGTCGACCCCGCCCCCGTGGCCGGTCTCGACAACGCCCAGATGGAGAACGCTGAGGTGATCGTGCGGACGGGGCGGAAGATGGACATGCCCCGGCGCGCGTTCGTCATCGCGGTCGCCACCGCGATGCAGGAGAGCAACCTCTACAACGTCGCCAGCGGGGTGCTCCCCGAGTCCCAGAACTACCCCCACCAGGGCATCGGTTGGGACCACGACTCGGTCGGGCTGTTCCAGCAGCGCTCCAGCAGCGGGTGGGGCGAGGTGGGGCAGCTGATGGATCCGGAGTTCGCCACCCGGCAGTTCCTCGCCGCGTTGGCGCAGGTGCCCGGCTGGCAGCAGATGCGGCTGACCGACGCCGCCCAGGCGGTGCAGATCTCGGCCTACCCGGAGCACTACGCCAAGCACGAGTGGCGGGCCACGGAGGTCGTCGAGGCGATCCTGGAGGCCGGCCAGTAGTCTTCCACCGACCACAGTGGACGGTTGCGTTCCGGGTGTCCGGGGTACGGATGTTGTCGGTCCGGGGTACACATGGAAGAGGCACCACCGACAGGAGGACGACATGTCTCTGATGCAGCGGATCAGCACCTTCCTGCGCTCGCCGAAGGGCCAGCAACTGATCGACCGTGGCCGGCGCGAGCTGGCCAAGCCCGGCACCCAGCAGAAGCTGAAGGGCCTCGCGGCCAAGCTCCAGAACCGCCGCTGACCCCCGACGACCTCTCCGACCCCCGGGAGAACCCGTGACCGATTCCGCGCCCGCCGACGGCCAGCCCACCCAGCCCGCCGCGGGAGCGCCCCAGCCGCCGGCGGTGGTGCCGGCGCCTCCGCAGGAGGTCCCGGAGGCGCCGCCGCTCAAGCTCTGGGACCGGATGCGGGAGGATCCGCAGTACGCCCCGGAGCACCTCGCCCTGGAGGCCGTGCGCCGGCTGGGGCCGGAGGCGGCGCAATGGGCCGCGCGGGCCCGGGCCGAGCAGCCCGGGGTCTCCGTCGAGGCCCTGGCGGAGCAGGCCGTACGCAAGTTCGTCAACCACGCCCGGCTCTCCGGTGCCGTCTCCGGGGCGGCCGGGCTGCCCGGTGCCGTGATCGACGTGGGCGTGCTGGCCTGGACCCAGGCCCGGATGGTGCTGCACGTCGCCGCCGCGTACGGCGTCGACCCACGGCACCCCGACCGGGCCACCGACCTGCTCGTGCTGCAGAAGGTGCACAAGGTGGCCGAGAGCGCCCGGCTCGCGCTCGGGGTGGCCGCCGGGCGGGAGCGCGCCGGTGCCCTGTTCGGCAGCGGTGGGCAGAACCCGCTCGGCAGGGTGATGCTGCGCCTGGGCGTACGCCTGGCCCAGATGGCCGGGGTGCGCGCGGCGAAGCGGCTCTTCGCCAAGGTGGTGCCCGGGGCGGCGATCATCCTCGGCACCTGGGCGAACTCGTCGGCCACCAAGGACCTGGCCGTGCGTTCCCGCGCCCTCTACCGCCACTACGGCACCCTCGCCGTCCCCGAACCCCGCCGACCCTGATCCCCCGGGTCGGCTCTCCGTCCGCGCCGGCTTCCCGGCCGGTCCGTGCCGGCGACGACCAGTCCGTGCCGGCGGCGACCAGTCCGTGCCGGCGACGACCTGTCTGTGCTGGCGATGGCGGTCCGTGCCGGCGATGGCCAGTTTGGGTCGGTCAGGAGGCGAGGCCCGAGGCGCGCCAGGCCACGTCGGCCAGGCGGTCCTGGCCGGCGGCGTTGGGGTGGAACCAGTCCAGCGGGTTGACGAGGTCCAGGTCGAACCGCACCCGGTGCACCGCCCCGCCGTCGTAGCGGCAGCGTGAGCCGTACGCCTTGCAGGCGGCGGCGAGCTGGGCGTTGTAGTCGTCGATCCGCTCCCGGACGGCCGCCCGGCGGGCCCGGTCCAGCGGGTCCGTCGAGGCCGGGTCGGCCAGCAGCGCCGGGCAGATGCCCCGCTTCCAGGCCCGGACCGCCCGGGCGTCGGTGTGCCCGACCTCCCAGAGTCGGTACAGGTCCGGGATGCTCACCACCAGCACCCGCGCCTTCGGCCGGCCCTGCCGCAGCACCCGCAGGCCCCGGTCCACCTCCGCGCGGAACCGCGTCACGGGCGTCATCGCCTCGATGCCGCCCCGGCACACGTCGTTGGCCCCGATCAGCACGGTCACGTGGTCGACGCGGTCGCGTACCGCCTGCTGGGCCTGTCCCTCCAGCGACGCCGCGCGCGCTCCGGGGCGGGCGTGGTTGTAGGCCCGGCCGCGGATGGCGGGGGTGCGGTCGAGCAGCCGGCGGTAGAGGCTGTCCACGCGCAGCCCGTCCCCGGTGGACCACGAGTTGCGCTGGCACGAGGTCAGCACCAGGCAGGAGCCGAAGCCGGTGCTGATCGAGTCGCCGAGCGCCGCGATGCCGCCGGGCGCGCCCGGCGACGGCGTCTCGCGCGGCGGGCGGGAGCCGGAGCCCCCGCCGCCCTCGCAGGCGAGGGCGACCAGTGCCAGCAGGCAGGCGACGGCGGCGACCCAGCGTCGAGGCATCTCTTCCCCAGTCCCGCAGCGGAGAGCAACAGCGCGGTAACTGTACGCGCGGGTCGGGGTGTGGTCACCCGCTGCTGTCGGCTATGCGGCACAGCCCTGTTCCGCCGCGCCTCGACCTGCTAATGGCAGCCGCCTGAGGTGGGCGACGGGGCGTCAGCGGGCCGGGCGCCACGGCGGACGCTGCCCGTGCAGCCACCAGTGCAGGGACGCCGTGATCCGGGGCAGCACCAGGTAGGTCATCAGCGGGGTCAGCGTGAGGGTCATCAGCAGCACCCGGGCGGCCAGCGGCACGTCGGGGAGGAGCCGGCTGGTCAGCAGCGTCGCGGTGAGGCTGAGCGGGAAGAACGCCAACCAGATCGTCACGGCCTGCTTCCAGCGCGGCGGGGACGGCGGCGGCACGGCGGGATCGGCGCTGACCGGCACCGTCTCGACGACGTGCTCCCGCGGCGGGTCGAACCAGCCCTCGATCCCGGTGCGCCGCTCCACCCGGGTGTGCTCCACGATGCCCTGCGCCGAGGACAGCCACCAGTGCCGCTGCGGCGACTCCTCCCACCGGCGCAGCGTCTCGTGGTCGGCGAAGCGGTAGATGATGTGCCACTCGCCGGAGCCGGGCGCGGTGCGTACCCAGCCGGAACCGAGGAATCCCGGGAACGCCTCGGCCAGCGCCGTGCCGGCCCGCATCCAGGCCACCATCTCGCTGGTCCGGGCGGGATCGGTGCGCCGCGCGACGGCGACGGTCACCGGCAGGGCGTGGGTCATGGTCATGCCGACCATCCTCCCCGGCCGCGGCGGGATCCGGCGGCTCATGGCGCACGGGTGTAACGCACCTTACCGGCGGCGTGACGCGGCCCACGCGGCCCGCGGCGGGGCCGGGGTGGCCGCCGAGCGGGTTAAGCCGGCCGATCGGGGGTAGGTCCGTGCAATGACGAGATCGCAGCCCCGGCGCGCCCGTGGCACGGTCGGCCACGCCTACAGCGCGCTCAACATGCGGCTCCTGCTCGCCGGGTTCGGGCTGGTCACCATGGCCGTGTTCGCGGTGCTGGCGTTCCGCGCCGACCTGGTGTGGCTGGGGGTCCTCTGCGTGGTCTTCGCGGTGGTCGCCGTGGTCGACCTGATCATCATCCAGCGCCGCCGTGCCGCCCGCCGCCGGGAGGAGCCGGGCGCCCGCCACTCACTCTTCGAGTGACAGGAGTACGAGATGCCCATCGCGACCACCAACCCCGCCACCGGACAGGTGCTCAAGAGCTACGACCCGATGTCGGCCGAGCAGATCGACGCCGCCATCGAGCGCGCCGACCTGGCGTACCGCCAGCTGCGGGGCACCACGATCGCGCAGCGCGAGCGGTGGCTGACCGCGGCGGCCGACCTGCTGGAGGCCGAACGCGACGAGACCGCCCGGCTCATGACCACCGAGATGGGCAAGACGTACGCGGCGGCCAGGGCCGAGGTCACCAAGTGCGCCACCGCCTGCCGCTTCTACGCGGCGAAGGCCGCCGAGTTCCTCGCCGACGAGCCCGCCGACGCGGCGGCGGTCAAGGCCACCCGGGCGTTCGTCCGCTACCAGCCGATCGGGCCGGTGCTCGCGGTGATGCCCTGGAACTTCCCGCTCTGGCAGGTGATGCGCTTCGCCGCGCCGGCGCTGATGGCCGGCAACACCGGCCTGCTCAAGCACGCCTCCAACGTGCCGCAGACCGCGCTGCTGCTGGAGGACCTCTTCCGCCGTGCCGGCTTCCCGGAGGGGGCGTTCACCACGCTGCTGGTCGGCTCGGCCGAGGTCGACCGGGTGCTCAGCGACCCCCGCGTACGCGCGGCGACGCTGACCGGCAGCGAGGGCGCCGGCCGCTCGATCGCCCAGATCGCCGGCCGGGAGCTGAAGAAGACGGTGCTGGAGTTGGGCGGGAGCGACCCGTTCGTGGTGATGCCCTCGGCGGACCTCGACCGGGCCGCCGAGGTGGCGACCACCGCCCGCTGCCAGAACAACGGCCAGTCCTGCATCGCCGCCAAGCGGTTCATCGTGCACGCCGACGTGTTCGACGCCTTCGCCGAGAAGTTCGCCGCGCACATGTCGGCCCTGCGGGTCGGGGACCCGATGGACCCCGACACCGACGTCGGCCCGCTGGCCAGCGAGGGCGGGCGCGACGAGATCCACGCCCAGGTGCGGGACGCGGTCGACAAGGGCGCCACGGTGCTCTGCGGCGGCGAGCCGCCCGCCGGCCCTGGCTGGTTCTACCCGCCGACCGTGGTGACCGACCTGAGGCCGGAGATGCGGATGTGGTCCGAGGAGGTCTTCGGGCCCGTCGCCGGCCTCTACCGCGTGTCGTCGTACGACGAGGCGATCGAGGTGGCCAACGGCACCGCCTTCGGACTCGGGTCGAACGCCTGGACCCGCGACCCAGAAGAGCAGGAGCGCTTCGCCACCGACCTGGACGCCGGCAACGTGTTCGTCAACGGGATGACCACGTCCTACCCGGAACTGCCCTTCGGCGGGGTGAAGAACTCCGGCTACGGCCGGGAGCTCTCCGCGCTGGGCATGCGCGAGTTCTGCAACACCAAGACCGTCTGGGTGGGCGAGGGGGCCGCCACGGCCGGCGCGGGCGCGCACGCCGAGTAGCGGTGCCGAGCGCCGCCGGGCAGCTTTAGCCGGACACCGTCATGGGTACGGAGTGACGCCATGACGGTGTTCGGCTTCCACGCGTCCCACGAGCAGATCCATCCCCGCTCCCTGCTGGACGCGGTGGTCCACGCCGAGCGGGCCGGCTTCGACGCCGCCATGTCCTCGGACCACTTCTCGCCCTGGAGCGAGCGGCAGGGCCAGTCCGGCTTCGCCTGGTCCTGGCTCGGCGCGGCCCTCCAGGCCACCAACCTGCCCTTCGGCGTGGTCAACGCGCCCGGCCAGCGCTACCACCCGGCGATCATCGCGCAGGCGATCGGCACCCTCGCGGCGATGTACCCGGGCCGGTTCTGGGCCGCGTTGGGCACCGGCGAGGCGAGCAACGAGCACATCACCGGCGACGGCTGGCCGCGCAAGGACGTCCGCAACGCGCGGCTGCGGGAGTGCGTGGACGTGATCCGCGCGCTGCTGGCCGGCGAGGAGGTCAGCCACGACGGCCTGGTCCGGGTCGACCGGGCGAAGCTGTGGACCCGGCCGGAGCAGCCGCCGGCGCTGATCGGCGCGGCGGTCAGCGTGGCCACCGCCCGCTGGTGCGCCGAGTGGGCGGACGGGCTGATCACCGTGAACGCGCCGACCGCGCACCTGCGGCAGATGATCGAGGCGTACCGGGGTGCCGGCGGGCGCGGGCCGCTGCACCTGCAGGTGCACGTGAGCTGGGCGCGGGAGCAGGCCGAGGCCGAGCGGCTCGCGTACGACCAGTGGCGCAGCAACGTCTTCGCGCCGCCGGTCTGCTGGGACCTGGACACGGCGGAGCACTTCGACGTGGTCTCGGCGCAGGTGCCGATGGAGCGGGTCCGCGAGGTCGTCAACGTCTCCGCCGACCCGGGTCGGCACGTCGGCTGGCTGGAGGAGTACCTGGACCTCGGCTTCGACCAGATCGCCCTGCACCACGTCGGGCAGGAGCAGCGGGCCTTCATCGACACGTTCGGGGCGAGGTGCTGCCGAAGCTGCGCGGCGTCGGGTGAGCGGAGCGGGCACCTAGGCTCGTACCCATGGAAGCCCTGTTCGACGTCGTCGTCTTCCTCGCGATCGCGACGCTGGGTGCGGCGCTGGCCCGGAAGCTCGGGCTGCTCGCGCCGATCCTGCTCGTGGTGCTCGGCCTCGCCCTCGCCTTCGTGCCGGGCTTCCCGCAGGTGCGGCTCGACCCCGAACTGGTGCTCGTGGGCATCCTGCCGCCCCTGCTCTACGTCGCCGCGCTCGAGACCTCGGTACCGGCGTTCCGGCTCAACCTGCGGCCGATCCTGCTGCTCGCCGTCGGGCTGGTGCTGTTCACCGCGTTCGCGGTCGGCCTCGTCGTGCATCTGCTGCTGCCGGCGGTGCCGTTCGCGGTCTGCCTGGCCCTCGGCGCGGTGGTGGCACCGCCCGACGCGGTCGCGGCCACCGCGGTGGCCCGGCGCATCGGGCTGCCCCGACGGGTCGTGACGATCCTGGAGGGGGAGAGCCTGCTCAACGACGCGACGGCGCTGGTGCTGCTGCGGGTCGCCACCCTGGCCAGCATCGGTGCCGCCGTCGGCGTCACGGAGGTGGCCGTGGAGGTCGTCACGGCCACCGGCGGCGGCATCGTGGTCGGCGTGGTCGGCGCGGTCGTCTTCGGCTTCCTGCACCGGCACATCACCGACCCGCTGCTGGACAACGCGCTGTCGCTGATCATCCCGTTCGCGGTCGCCTTCGCCGCCGAGGAGATCCACGCCTCCGCGGTGGTCGCGGTGGTGGTCACGGGACTGGCGCTCGGGCACCGGCTGCCCCGGCTGATGTCGGCCGCGTCCCGACTCCAGGTCGGGGCGTTCTGGCGGTTGACCCGGTTCCTGCTGGAGGGCCTGGTCTTCCTACTGGTCGGCCTCCAACTGCCGGAGGTGCTGCGGGAACTCGACGAGCCGGCCGGATTCCTGGTCGCGATCACCGCGGCGGTGCTGCTCACCGTCTTCCTGACCCGGTTCGTCTGGCTCTTCCCGGCCACCTACCTGGCCCGGCTGGTGCCCAGGATCCGTCGCCGGGAGTCCCCGCCGTCACCGCGCTACCCGATCGTGCTCGGATGGGCCGGCATGCGCGGCGTGGTCACCCTGGCCGCCGCCCTCGCCCTGCCGCTCACCCTCGCCGACGGCCGGTCCTACCCGCGCGCCCTGTTCATCTGGCTGGCCTTCGCGGTGATCGTGGTGACCCTGGTCGGCCAGGGCGCCACCCTGCCGCTGGTGGCTCGCCGGATGCAGCTGCCGCCCGACGACCCGGTGCAGGACGCGCTCTCGGCCGCGGGCGTGCAGCAGCAGGCCAGCCGCGCGGCACGGGAGCGCCTCGACGCGCTCGCCGACACCGCCCCCGCGCCCGTGGTGGAGCGGCTGCGGCGGGCGCTGGACGAGCGCACCAACCTGGCCTGGGAGCGCCTCGGCGGCACCGCGCGGGAGACGCCATCCCAGGCGTACGGGCGGCTGCGGCAGGAGATGATCGACGCAGAGCGGGAGGTGTTCCGGGAAGCCCGGGACTCCGGCCGCATCCCCGAGGAGGTGCTGGTGCGCGCCTACCGGGAGCTGGACCTGGAAGAGTCGCTGCTACGGCGGGAGGTCGTGGAGTGAGTTGTCAGCACCTGACCGGGGCGGGTACCGCCGTGCCGGAGACCACCGACGTCTGCCCGGAGTGCGTGGCCATCGGCAACGAGTACTGGGTGCACCTGCGGTCCTGCCTCACCTGCGGGCACGTCGGCTGCTGCGACTCGTCGCCGCACCAGCACGCCTCGGCACACTTCGCCGCCACCGCGCACCCGGTCATGCGGTCGATCCAGCCCGGGGAGACCTGGCGCTGGTGCTTCGTGGACGAGGAGATCGGCTGAGCCCGCCCGGAGTCAGGGCAGGCGGCGGGCGAGGACCTGGCCGGGCCACGGGTCGCGGCCCGGACGCTCGACCGTGAACGGTTCGGTGGGGGTGAAGCCCTGCCGCTCGTACCAGCGGACCAGCGCGCCGTCCCCGCCCGCGTAGCAGTCGACCCGGAGCAGGCTGAGCCCGTGCCCCCGGGCCAGCTCCGCGGCATGGGCGAGAAGCCGGCCGCCGATCCCCGAACCGCTGTGTGCCCTGTCGGTGACCAGCAGGTTGACGTACAACTCGGGCTCGGTGGCGGGCGGCACGTAGTCCGTCGCCGCGCCCACCACCAGCGCCCCGACCGGCCGGTCGCCGAGCGTCGCCAGCCACAGCCCGCCACCCGCCGCCCAGGCGTCGGCCTGCGCGATCCGCCGCGGATCGGTCGACGCCGGCTCGGTGCCCCACTGGCCGGTGCGCCCCCGCGCCACCAGCCAGGCGGTCGCGTCGTCGAGCAGCCGCAGCACGGCGGGCGCGTCGGCGGGGCCGCCGGGACGCAGGGCGAGGCTCCGCTGCTCGGTCATGGTGGGCATCGTGCTACAGCGGTGGGCGTCGATTGCTGCCGCGGTCGTGCGTCGCGTCCGTCCGCCAGCGGCGGACCAGGTCCGCCGGGCGTGCCGCCGCGGCCCGGTCCCGGGCGACCGCCAGCAGCAGCGTGCGCAGGTCCGCCGGGGCCAGGCGGGCCAGCGCGGCGCGCGCGCCGCCCGGCAGCCGCCCCCACACCCGCCGCTCCGCGTCGTCCATGCCGGCCACCATCTCGTACGCCCCGCACCCGGTCCACCGATATCGGCGCCGGCGTCCGGGACGTGGTGGCATCTCGTCGTGCGGCGGCGCGCGACAGTGAGATTCGCCGCGCGACGCGCCGAGGTGCTGATCTCCTAGAGACAACTGCGCCCTCGGCCTGGCAGGCTGCCACCCATGACCCTGAAGCTGCGTTCCGTGGGAACGAGCGACCGTGGGCTGATCCGCAGTGGGAACCAGGACGCCCTGCACGCCGGCCCCTGGCTCGTCGCCGTCGCCGACGGCATGGGCGGGATGGCGGCCGGCGACCTGGCCAGCGCGATCGCCATCGAGGCGGTCGCTCCGCTGGACGTGGAGACCCCGGAGGACGCGCTGGTGGCCGCGCTGCAGAGCGGCATCGAGCTGGCCACCACGCGGATCCGCCAGGCGGTCGCCGAGGACCCGGAGCGGCAGGGCATGGGCACCACCCTGACCGCCCTGCTCTTCGCCCGGACGGGCAGCTGCCTGGCCCTCGCCCACGTCGGCGACTCCCGTGCCTACCTGTTCCGGGAAGGGGTGCTCAAGCAGATCACCCGGGACGACACGTTCGTGCAGATGCTCGTCGACCAGGGGGTGATCACCCCCGACCAGGCCAGCAGCCACCCCCGCCGGGCCGTGGTCACCCAGGCTTTGCAGGGCGACGAGGTCTCCCCGGCGTACGCGACGATGGTGCCCTGGCCCGGCGACCGCTGGCTGCTGTGCAGCGACGGCCTGTCCAACGTGGTCCGCCCGGACACGCTCGCCGAGGTGCTCGCCGAGCACCCGGACCGCGCGGAGTGCGCCCGCAGGCTGATCGACCTGGCGCTGCGCGCCGGCGGGCCGGACAACATCACGGTGGTCATCGCCGACGTGGTGGAGGAGTAGGCCGGCTCAGCGGCGGCGCGGGGTGGCGTGCCGGGTGGGCACGGCCGTGGTCGGGTCCTCCGGCCACGGGTGGCGCGGGTATCGGCCGCGCAGCTCCGCCCGCACCTGCGGATAGCCGGTGCGCCAGAACGACGCCAGGTCGGCGGTGACCGCCACCGGCCGCCCCGCCGGGGAGAGCAGGTGCAGCAACACGGGCACCCGGCCGTCGGCGATCCGCGGCGCGTCCCGCCAGCCGAACGTCTCCTGGAGCTTCACGGCGAGCACCGGCGCCGCCGGGTCGGCGTAGTCGAGCCGGATCCGGGAGCCGCTCGGCACGGTGATCCGCTCCGGCGCCACCTCGTCGAGCCGGGCAGCCAGCGCCCACGGCAGCAACCGGCGCAGCGCGCCCGCCACGTCGACCCGGGCCAGGTCGGCCCGGCGGCGGGCGGCGGCCAGCTCCGGGCCGAGCCAGGTCGGCGCGTCGGCGAGCAGCGCCGCGTCGCCCACGTCGGGCCAGTCGCCGCCGAGCGCGTGCCGGCAGAACGCCAGCCGCTCGCGCAGCGCCCGCGCTGCTGGGGTCCAGGTCAGCAGCCCGAGGCCGGTGCGACGCAGGCCCGTCAGCAGGGCCGTCGCCACCTCCTCCGCGCCGGGCCGGACCGGCCGTTCGGCCAGCTCGATGGCGCCCAGCCGCACCACCTCGCGCGCCACCACGTCCTCGCCGGACCAGCCGACCTCCCGCTCGGCGCGCAGCAGCGGCCCGCCCGCCTCGCGGGCGGTCGCCTCGTCGAGCGGGGTCGCCAGCCGCACCCGGGCGGCCGGCGCGCCGGGGGCGCGGTCCGCCACCGCCACCGCCAACCATCCGGCGCCCGCCAGCCCCGACCCGGGCGCCAGCTCCGCCGCGGTTCCGCCGCTCATCAGGTACGCCGAGCCGCCCGGCCGCCGTGCCCGGGCCAGCCGCTCGGGGTGGGCCAGCCCGACCAGCAGCCCGGCGGCGAGGTCGTCGGTCAGGTGGTCCTGGCCGGGGTTTCCGGTCGGCCCGAGGTCGTCGGCCGGCCGCGCCCGGCCGGTGTCTCCGGCCGTCGCCGTGTCGGGGCGGGTCGGGCGGGTCCGGCCGGTTCCGGCCGCCGGCGCCGGTCCCGATGGGGCCGGGGGCAGGGCGGCGCGCAGGCGGCGTACCTCCGCCCGCCAGCGGGCCGTGGCGCCCGGGTCCGCGCCCGCGCGCAGCCGGCGCCACGCGGCGGTCAGGTCGTCGCCCGGCCCGGCGACGGAGTCCTCCGCGAGCAGCGCCACGACCTCGGCCGCCCGGTCCGCGCCCACCCGGGCCGCCCCGTCGAGCAGCGCCCGGGCCAGCCGGGGATGCGCCCCGACGGCGGCGATCGCCCGGCCCCGGTCGGTGATCCGGCCCTGAGCGTCGACCGCGCCGAGGGTGGCGAGGGCGTCCCGGGCCACCGTCATCCCCGCTGCCGGCGGCGGGTCCGGCAGGGCCAGCCCGGCGCCGTCGGGCGACCCCCAGGCGGCGAGTTCCAGGGCGAAGCCGGTCAGGTCGGCGGTGGCGATCTCCGGCTCCGGTTGCGCGGCCAGCCGCTCGTGCGTGACCGCCGACCAGCAGCGGTAGACGTGCCCGGGCGCCTCCCGGCCGGCCCGGCCGGCGCGCTGGGTCGCCGCCGCCCGGGACACCGGCACCGTCACCAGCGCGCCCAGGCCCCGGGCCAGGTCCGTCCGGGCCACCCGGGACAGCCCGGCGTCCACCACCACCCGGACCCCCGGCACCGTGAGGCTGCTCTCCGCCACCGAGGTTGCCAGCACCACCCGCCGCCGGTCGGCGGGCCGCAGCGCCGCGTCCTGGTCGGCGGCGCGCTGCCGGCCGTGCAGCGGCAGCACGGCGATCGTGTCGCGCAGGTCGGCCAGCCGGCCCGCGACGGCGGCGATCTCGCCGGCCCCGGGCAGGAAGACCAGCACGTCCCCGTCGTGCTCGCGCAGCGCCTGCCGCACCGTCGCCGCGACGTGGTCGAGCAGGCCCCGGTCGACCGGGCCGGCGCCGGGCGCGGCCACCGGCCGGGGCGGCGGCGTCCAGACCCGCGTCACCGGGTGCAGGGCCGAGGAGGCCCGGACGACCGGCGCGGCACCGCCCCCGCCGCCGAGCAGCGCGGCGAACCGGTCCGCCTCGGGGGTCGCCGACATCGCCAGCAGCCACAGGTCGGGGCGGAGCGCGGCCCGGGCCTCCACCGTGAAGGCGAGCGCCAGGTCGGCGTCGAGGTGCCGCTCGTGGCATTCGTCGAGCAGCACCGCGCCCACCCCGGCCAGCTCGGGGTCGCGGTGCAGGCGGCGGACCAGCAGGCCGGTGGTGACCACCTCGACCCGGGTGCGCGGGCCGGACCGGCGCTCGCCGCGCACGGCGTACCCGACCCGCTCGCCGACGGGCTCGCCGAGCAGCGCGGCGATCCGGCGCGCCGCCGCCCGGGTGGCCACCCGGCGCGGCTGGGCGACCAGCACCCGGCCCGCCACCTCGTCGGCCACGGCCAGCGGGGCGAGGGTGGTCTTGCCGGTGCCCGGCGGGGCCACCAGCACCCCGGCGCCGGCCGCGCGCAGCGCCGCGACCAGTTCCGGCAGCACCGGCCGTACGGGCAGGTCGAGGGGCACGTCCGAGAGCACGGCCCAGTCTCGCACCGCCCGCTGCGGCTGAGCCGGGGCGTACCCGTGGATCCCGGCGACGAAGGCCAGGCCAGCACCGGTCGTCGGTCGGTGCCACGGGTTCGGACACGGCGAGGGCCGGACCCACCGGCCCGGCCCTCGCCCACCATTTCCCTAGTACGTGCCGTCGAGCTGTCCCCGCAGCTTGGTCAGCGCGCGGGCCAGCAGCCGGGAGACGTGCATCTGCGAGACGCCGATCTGCTCGGCGATCTGCGACTGCGTCAGGTTGCCGTAGAACCGCAGCGTGAGGATCTTCTGCTCCCGCTCGTCGAGGGTGGCCAGCGCCGGGCCGAGGGCGACCCGCAGCTCGGCCAGCTCGAATTCGCCGTCCTCGCCGCCGAGCATGTCGCCCAGCTCCGTCGCGCGGTCACCGTCGCCGGTGGGCGTGGAGAGCGAGACCGCGTTGTAGGCCCGCGCGCCCTCCAGGCCCTCCAGTACCTCTTCCTCGGTGAGCTTGAGGTGGGCGGCGATGTCGGCGACCGTCGGCGAGCGGCCGAGGGTCTGCAGCAGCGAGCTGTTGGCGTCGGAGATGGCCAGCCGCAGCTCCTGGAGGCGGCGCGGCACCCGGATGTCCCAGGTGCGGTCGCGGAAGTGCCGCTTGAGCTCGCCGATGATCGTCGGGATGGCGTAGCCCGCGAAGTCGACGCCTCGCGACGGGTCGAACTTGTCGATCGCCTTGATGAGGCCGACGGCGGCGGTCTGGGCCAGGTCGTCGGTGGGCTCGCCGCGACCGCTGTAGCGGTGGGCGAGGTGGTTGGCGAGCGGCAGCCAGGCCTCGATCGCCTTGTCGCGCAGGGCGGCGCGGGACGGGTGGCTGGCCGGCAGCGCGGCCATCGCGTTGAGCAGGTCGGCGGCGCTGTCGGTGAGCGCCCGCGGGTCGAGCTTCTCGGTGGTGCTCGGGGCCGCTGTGGTCGCCTGCTCGCTGATCGTTGGCGCGGTCATGGGTGGTCCTCCCTGCACCTCGTCCGCGGATAGAAAGACGTGACACTTTGGTTTAGCTTCAGATGTCCGTTCGGAAGTCACCTTAGCCCGATCGGTCCGACGAAATCTAGCCGAAAGTACGATGTGCTTAAGTGATTTACTCTCACCAAAGACGCAAAGGGGACAAAATCCCATCGGATGTGAGTCGGCTTACGCGATGCGTACGGTCAGCCCGGCATCGGCCGAACATCGGCGCATCGGCATCTGGTGGGCCACTCCGGTCGGCCGGGCGGCCCTGCGGGCGCGGATGACCAGCCGCCACTGTCGGCTTTCCGTCGTTGTCCTATGTACGGGACCGGCCGTAGCGTGCGGTTACATCTTCCGGAGGTGCCGTGCTCGACCCCGTCGCTCCCCAGCTCGTCGTGAACAGCCGCACGCTGTTCTTCAGCTGGCTGCCGGCGGATCCACAGGCGGTCGCGGCGCTGGTGCCCCCGGGGCTGACCCCGTGCCCGGACCGGCAGGTCTTCATCAACCAGTACGTCGTCGACGACGAGAGCCAGACCTCCGGCTTCGGTGCCCACTCGCTGACCTACCTCGGGGTGTGCCTGGCCGGCGTCGACGCCCCCGGCGGGGCCAGCCTCGGCGGCTGGTGGACGCACTACGTGACCTCCAGCGAACGGGTCCGCGACTACGCCACCGCGCGCGGCGCGCCCGCCGTCGTCGGCCGCACGAGCATCGCGCGCCGGGGTGAACACCTGGTCGCCGAGACGGCGATCGCCGGCACGCCGCTGATCCGCGCGCGCTGCCAGGTCGGTGAGACGGGCCAGACGATCAACAGCGGCCACCACCGGTACTTCACCGCCCGGGACGGGCAACTGCTCAGCGCCGTGTACCCGTTCGTCGCCGAACCGGTCGACCCGTTCGTGATCGAGTCGGTGGAGTTCCTGGACCCGGGGCACCCGCTCTACGCGCTACGCCCGGAGAACCCCCTCACGATCGGCTTCGGCTTCTACTCCCCGCGCGCCTCGTTCGCCTACCCCGGCGGCCTGACCGTGTACACCCCGGAGACCGACGGCACGCCCCGGGCCGCCGGGTCCGTACGCGCCCGGGCCGCCGCGGTCTCCGTGCCGGCGTAGCCTCACCAGGTGCCGGCCCGGCGCGCCCGCAGCGGCCGGCCGTCGGGGTCGTAGACCAGCCGGTACGCCGGCAGCGCCCACGCGCGGGTGTACCAGGGCAGCCGCTCCGGCCGGTGCGGCAGCAACCGGCCTGGCGGCCGGGGGCCGACCCGCCCGGAGTCGTGCCACCGCCGCAGCGCGTCGGCGGCGGCGGTGATCGCCGCCACGGCGTCGGCGGGGTCGATCAGGTCGGCGTCCTCGCCGCCCTCGGGGTCCCGGTCCAGGTGCTCGCGCCACAGGCGCAGCCGCAGGTCCCGGGCGAAGACCCGGGCCCCGTCGCCCAGGCCGCCCGGGTCCGTCGGCGCCCGCCCGTCCCGGGTGTCGTCCAGCACCGCGCAGGAGAGCTCGCTGTCGTGGGTCCAGGACCGGCGGTTGAAGTTGTCGCTGCCGACGCTGGCCCAGACGTCGTCGACGACGCACACCTTGGCGTGCACGTACACCGGCGTGCCGGCGTGGTTCTCCAGATCGAAGACGTGCACCCGGTCCGGGGCCGCCCGCTCGCACAGCGACAGCGCCTGCTCGCGTCCGACGGAGTTGGGCGGCAGCGCCAGCCGGCCGTCGACGTCCGGATAGCGGGGGACCACCGCGACCAGGTGCAGGTCGGGGCTGTCCCGCAGCGCGCGGGCGAACAGGTCGGCCACCTCCGTGGACCACAGGTACTGGTCCTCCAGGTAGATCAGCCGGCGGGCCCGGCGCACCGCCTTGGTGTAGCCGCGGGCCACCGTACGCTCGCCGTCCGGGGCGAAGGAGTAGCGCGGGCGGACCGCCGGGTAGGTGCGCAGCACCTGGACGCGGTGCGGGCCGCAGGGCGGCGGGTCGGCCGGCTGGTCCGGCAGCGGGTCGGGGCGCAGGTCCGAGCGGCGCAGCCGGTCTCGCAGGTAGGCCAGGGGGTTCTCCGAGTCCAGCGGCACCGGGTCGGTCCACCGTTCGCGGAAGGCGGTGTCCAGCGCGCCCACCACCGGCCCCCGCACCGCGAGCTGCACGTCGTGCCAGGGCGGGTGCTGCCCGTATCGGGCGGACATCTGCACGACCTGCCGGTCGCCCCGGTGGCCGGCGTCGTCCCGCCGGCTGTGGCACAGGTCGATGCCGCCGGCGAAGGCGACGTCCCGCTCCGGCGCCCGCGGGTGGCGCAGCACCACCAGCTTCTGGTGGTGTGAGCCGCCCCGGCGGACCCGCTGGTCGAGTAGCACCTCGCCGCCGGCGGCGGAGATCGTCTCGCTGAGGTTGCGGTTCTCCGCCTCGCTGTAGGCCAGCGCGTCGAGGTGGGAGCGCCAGATCAGGCCCTTGACCACCACGCCGCGCTGGGCGGCCTGCGCGAAGAGTTGGGCCACGGTCGGCCCGTCGGGGCGCAGCAGCTGGTCCGGGTCGCCCCGCCAGTCGGTGAAGAAGAGATGGTCGCCCGCCTCCAGCGCCGACACCTCGTCGACCAGCCGGTCGAAGTACGCGGCACCGTGAATTAACGGCTCCGCAAGGTTTTCGCTGGTCCAGACGGGTAACTCTGACACCGGGTTGGCGCGTTCCCGTGCGCTGAGGAACCAGTTGCGCGGTCCCACCGTTCCAGCCCCCCGAGGTCGACAACGTCCTCACGGTAGGACCCCCGTCGCGGGTCCGCATCCCGGCCGGCGCCCCCGGCGACCGGTCGGCCGACCCCCGACGCCACCCGACACGACGCGAGTAACCGAGGAGGCAACACCATGCCCGGCGAGACGACGAACTCCGTGCCCGAGTACCGCGAGCAGGCGGTGGAGAGCGAACGGGGTGCGCTGGTGGCGGTGTTGCTCATGGTGATCCTGGGCGTCGCCGGCATCTTCGCCGTCTCCTGACGCCACGCGCCGCCGTCCGGTGCCGGCACTGCTCTCGACGCGCCGGTGGCGCCTCCGGTCGTCCGCCGGAGGCACCACCGGCCGCGCCTGCGCTCAGGGCCGGGGCGCCTGACCGTCGGTGTGCGGCAGCCGCTCGGCCGGGACGACGCCGAGCCGGCCGGCCTGGAAGTCCTCGACCGCCTTGAGCAGCTCGTCGCGGGTGTTCATGACGAACGGGCCGTAGTGCGCCACCGGCTCCCGGATCGGCTCGCCGCCCATGATGTAGAGGTCCAGCGCCGGGGTGCGGCTGTCCTGGCGGGCGTCCGCCGCGAAGGTCAGCGCGTCGCCCGGGCCGTGCACGGCGAGCTGACCCGTGTGCACCGGCCGCCCGTCGGTGCCGACGGTGCCACGGCCGCCCAGCACGTAGACCAGGGCGTTGAAGTCCGGCCGCCACGGCAGGTCGACGCGCGCGCCCGGCTGCACGGTCACGTGGGTGATGGTGATCGGGGTGTGGGTGGAGCCCGGCCCCCGGTGCCCGGCGACCTCGCCGGCGATCACCCGGATCAGCGCGCCGCCGTCCGGCGTCGTGAGCAGCGCCGCCTCCTTGCCGCGGATGTCCTGGTAGCGGGGCGGGCTCATCTTGGCGACCCGGGGCAGGTTGACCCAGAGCTGCGTGCCGTGGAACAGCCCGCCGCTCGTCACGAGGTGCTCCGGCGGCGCCTCGATGTGCAGCAGGCCGCTGCCGGCCGTCATCCACTGGGTGTCGCCGTTGGTGATGGTGCCGCCGCCGCCCTGCGAGTCCTGGTGGTCCATGATCCCGTCGATCATGTAGGTCACGGTCTCGAAGCCGCGGTGCGGGTGCCAGGCGGTGCCCTTCGGCTCGCCCGGCGCGTAGTCCACCTCGCCCATCTGGTCGAGGTGGATGAACGGGTCCAGCTCGGTCACCGGCACGCCGGCGAAGGCCCGGCGGACCGGGAAGCCCTCGCCCTCGTAGCCGCTCGGCGCGGTGGTCAGCCGGCGGACCGGCCGGAACGCGGTGGACTCGTCGAGCCGGGGCAGGCGCGGCAGGACGAGCACGTTGTCGACGGTGATGGCGGGCATCGGAGGCTCCTCAGTTGTCGGGGTGCGGGGTCGACGCGTCGCGGTCCGCACGCAGGCGCCGGCCGAGCCGCTCGAAGATCCGGGTGAGGCAGGTGACCTCGGCGTCGTCGAGGTCGTCCATCAGGTGGGCGCGCACCGACCTCAGGTGGTGCGGGGCGGCTTCGCGCAGGGTCAGCAGCCCGGCGGCGGTGAGCACCGCCTCGCTGCCGCGGCGGTCCTCGGGACAGGGCTCCCGGGCGACCAGGCCGCGCCGCTGCATCGACGAGATCTGGTACGTCAGGCGGCTCGGCGAGAAGACCAGGCGCCCGGCGAGCTCGCCCATCCGCAGCCGCTGTCCCGGCGCCTCGGAGAGCAGGACGAGCACGTGGTAGTCGGCGAAGCTGAGCGCGCTGTCGGCGCGCAGATCCTCCTCCAGCCGCGTGAACAGCCGCTGGCTGGCCTCGATGTAGGCCCGCCAGGTGGCGAGTCGGGGGGCGTCAAGGCTCTCGGTCACGCCGCTACGGTAGCACTCTTTCAAAACTTAACTAGTGGAGTGTGAGCGCGGTTACCGCCGCTGTCCAGAACGGATCATCCAGCTTTGAAAGACGGCGCCGGAAACCCGAGTGGCGGGTGCGCGGGTGTGTCAGACTCCGGCGTCGTGGACCATCTCGAACTGACCGCCCCGGGCCTGCTGCTGCGTCCGTGGCGGGAGGAGGACGCGCCGGCGGTCCTCGCCGCGCTGCGCGAGCCGGCAATCGCCCAGTGGAACCCCCCGGCGGGGCCGGTCGACCGGGAGGCGGCGCTGGCGTGGGTGCGTCGCCGGGCCGACTGGTCCGCCGGGGACCACGTCTCCCTGGCGGTCGCCGACCCGGCCGACCCCGCCAGGCTGCTCGGCTCGGTGTCGCTGTTCCGGATCCACGACCGGAACGCCTCCATCGGCTACTGGACGGTGGCCGCGGCGCGCGGTCGCGGCGTCGCCTCCAGGACCGTCGTCCGGCTCACCGGGTGGGCGTTCGCGGCGCTCGGGCTGCACCGGATCGAGCTGTGCCACGCCGTGGCCAACCCGGCCTCCTGCCGGGTGGCCCAGCGGGCCGGTTATCCCGCCGAGGGCACGCTGCGGGAGTCCTACCGCTACGGCGACGGCCGCCGCTACGACGAGCACCTGCACGCCCGCCTCGCCACCGACCGCTGAACAACGCCCTGCGCCCCGCCCGCCACCCACCCGGGTCCGGCAGCTACCCACCCCGCCGCCCGGGCGGGACGTCCCCGGGCGGCGGTCGCCCGGGTCCGGACGTCACCGGGTCTGCGGCGCCGCCGTGAGGTGCATCCGGCCGACCAGTTGCCGAGCCTGCTCGGCGAACTGCGTGTCGACGATGACCGCGTACTGGCTGGCGCGCAGCGAGCTGGCGGAGGTGAAGTCGCGCCGCCCGCCGGTCATCGCGTGCGTGACCGCGCCGAACACCGCCCCCCAGATCGCGCCGACCACCAGCGCGACCAGGATGATCGCGAGCCAGTTGCCGCCCGCCGTGAAGATGCCGAACAGCAGCCCGACGAAGAGCCCGAACCAGGCGCCCGTACCGGCGCCCAGCAGTGCCGCCCGGCCGGTGGTCAGCCGGCCGAGCACCGTCTCGACCAGGGTGAGGTTCGTGCCGACGATGGCGGTGTGCTCCACCGGGAAGCGGTTGTCCGCCAGGTAGTCCACCACTCGCTGGGCGGACGGATAGTCCGGGTACGAGCCGATCGTCACGGTGGGCGGGCCCATCTCCGGGCCGTGCCCGTCGCTGGCATGGGCAGCCGGCCGACCGGCGGGACCGGACGGGAGGGTGTCGCCGCCAGGCATGCCGGGCCGCCAGCCCGAGGTCCCACTCGACGGTGTGCTCATCAGCCTCCTCCTTCGTCAACCGCCCGGGTTCCCGCCGCCGTCCACGGGTAACGCCGTCTGGGGCGCGGACCCGGACCCGCTGGACCGGCCCGGGTCGACAGGACGCCGCGTCCGGCCGGCCCGTTCGAGAGGACGCTGTGCCCGGCCGGGCCGCTCTGGCCGGGCCGCCCCGGCCGGCCCGCTCCGGCCGCCCCGCCCCGGCCGGGCCGCCCCGGCCGGGCCGCTGCGGCGGTCGCCCACCGGCGGCCGGGGCGGGGTCAGCGGCCGGCGTCGCGCAGGTACATCGAGGTGGCCTCGTCCGCCGGGAAGAACGACTCGATGGACAGCTCCTCGACCGTCACGTCGAGTGGGGCGCCGAAGGTCGAGACGGTGCTGAGGAAGGAGAGTTCGCCGCCGGGACCGCGCAGCCGCAGGGGCACCACGACGTCACCCGCGCGGGGCAGTTCGGCGTCCGGATCGGCCGACCCGCCCGGGTAGCCGCGCAGCTCCTCGTGGAGCCTGGTCAGCTCCGGGTCGGCCGTCAGTCCCAGGTGCCGGCGCAGCCGGCCGAGCAGGTGGTCGCGCCACTCGGCGAGATTGACGATCCGGGGGGCCACGCCCTCGGGGTGCAGGGTCAGCCGCAGCGCGTTGACGGGCGGCCGGAGCAGGTGCGCCGCGACGCCCTCGGTGAGCAGCGGCAGGGCGGCGTTGCCGGCGACCAGGTTCCAGAGCCGGTCCACCGCGACCGCCGGGTAGGGCTCGTGCGCGCGCAGGACCCGGCGTACCGCGTCGAGGACCCGGCGCAGCTCGGGGGAGTCCAGCGGCGCGTGGGGGTAGACCGGGGCGTACCCGGCGGACAGCAGCAGCCGGTTGCGGTCTCGCAGCGGCACGTCGAGATGCTCGGCCAACCGCAGCACCATCTCCCGGCTCGGCGTCGCGCGGCCGGTCTCCACGAAGCTGAGGTGCCGGGTGGAGATCTCCGCCTCGACCGAGAGGGCGAGCTGGCTGAGCCCGCGCCGCTCCCGCCACTGCCGCAGCAGCGCCCCCACCGGCGCCGACCGCCCCTCGACCACCGCGGCAGCGCCCACGTCCCGATCCTACGGTCGGTGGCGCCGGCGCCTCGGTCGCGGAGAATGGGGGGATGCGTCTGGTGATCACCGCCGACACCCACGTGCCGGTGCGGGCCAAGGACCTGCCGGCGCCGCTCTGGGCGGCCGTCGACGCCGCCGACGTGGTGCTGCACGCGGGAGACTGGGTGGACGAGGCGCTGCTCGACGTCCTGGCCGCCCGGGCCCGCCGGCTCGTCGGCGTGTACGGCAACAACGACGGGCCGGCGCTGCGCGCCCGGCTGCCGGAGGTCGCCCGGGTGGAACTCGACGGGCTGCGGATCGCGGTCGTGCACGAGACCGGGCCGAAGGCCCGGCGCGAGGAGCACTGCGCCGCCCGCTTCCCCGACACCGACCTGCTCGTCTTCGGCCACTCGCACATCCCCTGGGACACGGTCGCCCCGGGCGGGCTGCGCCTGCTCAACCCGGGCTCGCCGACCGATCGGCGCGCCCAGCCGTACGCCACCTTCGTGACCGCGCGGGTGGCGGCGGGACGGCTCGACGAGGTCGAGTGGCACCGCCTCCCGCCGCGTCACTGACCGCGGCCGGTCTCCTCCTGGAGATCGTCGATCAGCTTGGACGCCTCGGCCTTGGTGAGCCCCTCCGGCAGGTCCTCGCCGGCCTCGCGGGCCAGCGTGGCCAGGTACGACTCCTGCGCCGCCGTCGGCGGCTCCTCGCCGGTGACCCACTCGTCGGGGTCCTTGATCGCGCCCTGCGGGTTGGCCCGGGTGCTGTCGCGGTCCGTCATCATCTCCACCTCTCTTCGAACAGACGTGCCAATACCCCGCCCCGGGCCGATCCATGCGGTCACCGGACGGGTCCTGCCGTCCGCCGGCGATCCGGCGCGGACCCTCACCCGGCCCGCCGGCCCGCCGGCCCGCCGGGGCAGCCGTCGCGCGCCGACATGCCCGGGTCGTCTCGTCCGCCCGCCGGACGTCGGGGCGCATACGATCACCCGGTGAGCGCGGACCGGGCGGGTGTGGTGGTGGTCGGCGCCGGCATCGCCGGGGTGGCGTGCGCGACGGAACTGGTCCGTGCCGGCGTGCCGGTGGAGATCCGGGAGCGCGCCCGGGTGGCCGGTGGCCGGCTGGCCAGCCGCCGCTTCGACGGCCGGCCCGCCGACACCGGCGCCGCGTACCTCACCGTCAGCGATCCCGACTTCGCGGAGGTGGTCGAGGGGTGGCGGGCCGCCGGGCTGGCCCGGGAGTGGACCGACACCTTCGTCGCGTACGGCGCCGACGGCCGGCGCGAGGTGCCCGGCCCGATGCGCTGGGCGGCGCCCCGGGGGCTGCGGTCGCTGGTCGAGCACCTGGCCCGGAACCTGCCCGTGACCGTCGACCGGCTCGTGCTGGGCGTCGAGCCGGGGCCGGTGGTGGACGGACGGGCCTGCGAGGCGGTGGCCCTGGCGATGCCGGGGCCACAGGCGGCCCTGCTGCTCGACCCGGCCCTGGACGCCGCCACCCGGGTCGTGCAGGCGCAGCGGTGGTCGCCGTCGCTGGCCGGGGTTCTGCGCTTCCCGAGTCGCCGGTGGGCCGCCTTCCGGGGCGCGTTCGTCAACGACCACCCGCTGCTGAGCCTGGTCTGCGACGACGGCGACCGGCGCGGCGACGGCGCGCCGGTGCTGGTCGCGCACACCACGCCCGGGTTCGCCGCCGGCCACCTCGCCCAGCCCACCGGCGCCGGGCCGGCGATCGAGGAGGCCGTCCGGGACCTGCTGGGGCTGCCCGAGCCGGCGGTGCACGTGCACGTGCACCGCTGGAGGTACGCGAAGCCGACGGCCGGCCGGGGCGGCACCTACCACCTGGACGCCGACGGCGTCGGGCTGGCCGGCGACGCCTTCGGCGAGCCCCGGGTACAGAGCGCCTGGCTCTCGGGCCGCGACCTCGGCCGCGCCCTGGTCGCCCGCCTGACCTGACCGCCGCCCCGGACCGTAGTTGGCCGCCGACTGACCGGTCGCCCCCGCCAGGCCGAGCGCCCGCCGCCGACTGCCCGGTCGCCCCGGCCCGCGTCGACCGGTCAGCTCGTGGCGGCGACGGGCTCGCCGGCGCGGCCCCGCTCGGACGGGTCGGCGGTGCGCTCGCCCCTGCGGTCCAGCAGTTGCATCACCGGGGTCGCCGCGACACCGTGTACCACCACCGACACGATCACCACGAGGCCGACGGTCGCCCAGATCAGGTCCGCCTGCGCGAAGTCGGTCTTCGCCGTCGCGTACGCGAGGTAGAAGAACGAACCGACGCCACGGATGCCGAACAGCGCGATCACCCAGTGCTCGGCGGGCCGGCCCGGCGCGCCGAGCAGGGACAGCCGGCCGACCAGCGGCCGGACCACGAAGACCAGCGCCAGCCCGACCGCGGCGGCCGGCCAGGTCAGCGGGGCCAGCAGCCCGCCCACCACCGCGCCGCCGAAGAGCAGCAGCAGCATGACGGTCAGCAGCCGCTCGATCTGCTCGGCGAAGGCGTGCAGCACCGAGTGGAACTCGTGGGTCCGTTCGGCGGCCCGGATCGCCCGGGCGGCCACGAAGACCGCCAGGAAGCCGTACCCGCCGACCACCTCCACCAGCCCGTACGCCAGGAAGGTCGCGGCGAGCGCGAGAAAACCCTCGGCGTGCCGGGCCAGCCGCAACTCGCTCGGGGCCCGGAAGAAGAGCTTGCCGAGCAGCCAGCCGATCAGCCAGCCGCCCGCCACCCCGGCGACGACCTTCCAGAGCACGTCCACGGCGAGCCAGCGGCCCAGCCAGTCCGCCGGGGCGAGGCCGGTGGTGGCGATGGCGATGGCCGCGTACACGAAGGGGAAGGCCAACCCGTCGTTCAGTCCGGCCTCGGAGGTGAGGGCGAAGCGGACCTCGTCCTCGGAGTCCTCCACGTCGGTGGGCTCGCCGACCTGCACGTCGGCGGCGAGCACCGGGTCGGTGGGGGCGAGGGCCGCCCCCAGCAGCAGCGCGGCGGCCGGCACGAGCCCGGCCCACCACCAGCCGAGCAGCGCCACCGCGGCGATGCACACCGGCATGGCGATGGCCAGCAGCCGCCACGTCGACGACCAGCGGGCCCAGCTCAGCGGCCGGTCGATCTTGAGGCCGGCGCCCATCAGCGCGACGATCACGCCGACCTCGGTGAGGTGGGTGGCGATCTCCGGGTACGCGAGCGGATCGGGGTTCGGCAGCCCGGTGGGGAGGACGAAGACCAGCATGCCGAGCCCGAGGAAGGCGATCGGCATCGACAGCGGCCGGCGTTCGAGCACCCGGGGCAGGACCCCCGCCAGCAGCGCACCCAGACCGACCACCGCGAACGCCACGTCTACCGGCTCCACGACACCACCTCTCCGCGTCGCCCACGGCGTGCGGGCGGGCGGGGAGAGTCCTTGCCCCCGGAGGTCTTCTCGTATTCCTGTCCCGATCGACTCCGTGTCCCGGTCCGGTGCGGCGCGACCGTCACGCCGCGGCGGCGATCGGCGAGTCCGGGAGGGCGGCGAGCAGGTCCGCGGGATCGTCGTAGACGGCCAGCGCCCCGGCCCCGGCCAGCTCGCCCCGGCTCGTCCCGCCGCAGGTCAGCCCGACGCACGGGATGTCCAGTCTGCCGGCGGCTGCGACGTCCCAGACCGAGTCGCCGACGAAGACCACCCGCTCGGCGGCCAGCCCGGACCGCTCCAGCGCGGCCACCAGGATGTCGGGTGCGGGCTTGCTCTCCTGCGCGTCCGCCGCGCAGGTCACGGTGTCGATCACGTCGTCGGCGGCCAGGGCCCGGCGCAGCGCGGCGACCTCGTGCTCGGCGGCGGAGGTCGCCAGCACCACCCGCAGCCCCCGCTCCGCGCAGGCCCGCAGCAGGTCGGCCGCGCGGGGCAGCGGGACCAGCCGCTCCCAGTACTCCGCGAAGAGCGCGTCGTGGGCGTCCCGCAGCTTCCCGTCCGCGCCCCGGTCCCGCTCCGGGCCGAGCAGGTGGTCGAGCAGCTTGTCCGAGCCCATCCCGATGGCGCGGTGGATCTCCGCCATCGGTACGTGCCGGTCGGTCTGGCGCAGCGCCTCCCACCAGCTCACGGTGTGCAGGTATGTGGTGTCGACCAGGGTGCCGTCCACGTCGAAGAGGACACCGGCGGGCTGTTCGGTGGGCATGGTGTTTCTCCTACCCCCTGCCGGGCCGGCTGACGCCACCGCTCAGTCGGACGGGATCAGCAGCTCGAACCAGACCGTCGAGCCGCGTACGGTCGGGTCCGTCCCCCACGCGTCACTCAGCTCCTCGATCAGCCCGAGCCCCCGGCCCCGGCTGCTGAGCGTGTCGGTATGCGCCCGGGTGACCGTGCCCCGGGTGCCCGAGTCGGCGACCGACACCAGCAGCCGCTCCGGGCTCAGGTCGATCTCCACGCGGGCGGCGGTGCCCGCGTGCAGCAGCGCGTTGGTGGTCAGCTCGCTGGTGCAGAGCACCGCCGCGCCGATGATCGACTCCGGCACCTGCCACTCCGTGAGCTGCCCGGTCATCCAGTGCCGCACCCGGCTCGGCGCGGTCGGCTCGGCCGGCACCTCCATGCTCGTCGACCGGCTCGGCCGCAGCGCGTGCTCCACCGCCAGCACCGCGACGTCGTCCTCGGTGGCGCCGGGCACCGCCGCGGTCGCCACCGCGCACAGCGCGCGCGGGTCGCCGCTGCCCGCCCCGGCCACCGCCTCGGCCAAGGCGTCCAGGCCCGCCGTCAGCCCCTGCCAGCGCCGCTCCACCACGCCGTCGCTGAACAGCAGCAGCGTGTCGCCGGGGGCGAACCGGACCGTCGCGGTGGACGGCCGGCAGCCCAGGCCCAGCGGGGCGCCGGCGGGCACGTCGACGTACTCGGCGACCGGCTCGCCGTCCGGGGCGCACCGACGGATCAGCGGGGCGGGGTGGCCGGCGCTGGCCAGGGTGAGCTGCTGCCGCTCGGCGTCGACCACCCCGAAGACCACGGTCACGAAGAGCTCGTGCGTGTCGCCCTCGGCGCCCAGGCTGGTGACCAGCCGGTCGAGCCCGGCCAGCACGGCGTCCGGGCGCGGGTCGGTCAGCGCCAGCGCGCGCAGCGCGGCCCGTACCTGCCCCATCCGGGCCGCGGCCTGCACGTCGTGGCCGGCGACGTCGCCGAGCACGATGCCCAGGCCGCCCGTCGGCAGCAGGAACGCGTCGTAGAAGTCCCCGCCGGCGGCGTTGCCGTCGACGCCCGGGTCGTAGCGGGCGGCGATCCGCATCCGAGGCAGGTCCGGCAGGTGCTCGGGCAGCATGCTGCGTTGCAGGAGCTGGGCGGTGCCGTGCTGCGTCTCGAACCGGCGGGCCCGCTCGGCGGCCTGGCCGACCAGCTCGGCGGACGCGGCCAGCAGGGCCCGCTGGGCGGCCGACCAGACGCGCGGGGCCTGGTAGCCGACGGCCAGCCCGCCGCGGACCACCGACGCCCGCAGCGGCACCGCGGCCAGCGCCCGGATCTTCTGGTCGTGCCGGTCCACCGCGATCTCCCGCAGCGGCTGGCCGTCGTCGACGAAGAGCGGCACGCCGGTGCGGGCGGCCGACGCGACCGGGCCCTCCCAGTCCGGCGGGACGCGCCGCCACAGCGGGGGGAGCCGCTCGTCGGCCTCGTCCATCAGCTCGCCGCGTACGCGCCGGACCATCCGCCACCCGCCGCCGCCCTCGTCCACCGCGAACGAGACCCGGTCGGCGTCGAACGAGGTGATCGCGTAGCGCAACGTCACCCGGGCCACGTCGTCCAGGGTGAGGGTGCCGGCGAGCGCGGCGGCGAAGTCGCTGAGGCTCTGCAACTGCTGGGTGACCTGGGCGGTCTCCGCGGCCACGGTCAGCACGCCGACGATCCGCCCGGCGCTGTCCCGCACGGGGGAGTGGCCCCGGGTGAAGACCCGCTGCTCGACCGGGCCGGTACGCCGGCGCAGGGGAAAGGTGGTCTCCCGCTCCAGGAACGGCTCGCCCGAGCGGTAGGCGCGCTCGACGGCGTCGCCGACCCCGGGCATCGGCCAGACCTCCGGGAACACCTCGCCGGCCGGCCGGCCCACCGCCCCCGGGTGCCGGTCGCCGATCAGCTCCGCGTACCCGTCGTTGTAGAGCAGCAGGTGGTCGGCGCCCAGGGTGAGGGCCATCGGCACGGGCGAGGCGAGGACGACCTCGGCCGTCGCGCGGACCGCCGGGTCCCACGAGTGCCACGGGCCGAGCGGGGTGCCGGCCCAGTCGTGGCCGAGGACGGCGGCCGCCGCGCCCGAGGCGGAGGGCGCCCCCGACACCGGGGCTGGTGGGTTGGGGACCCGTCCGACCGTTCCTGGCATGACCGCAGCCTAACCGGACCATCCGGCACCCGTTCCCGATCATGTCCCGCGCGTCGTCCACGGCAAACGTTGGGCCAGGTCGGGGCGGGTCTGCGATGACATGTCGGGAAAAAGACGGGGACCGGCACGGCGTGCCGCGTCGGTGACCGGGTAAGCGCCCGGCGCAGTCCATGCGACAGGAGGGACATCATGCCGGAAACCCTCGCGGTCAGGCAGGTCGACATCGGCGACGCCGTGGCCGACATGTGGAGGTCGGTGCTGCTGTTCATACCGCGGGCCATCGCGTTCATCGCGATCCTCGTGGTCGGATGGCTCATCGCCAGAGCCGTGCTGAAAATCGTCGACGCGGCGCTGGAACGGGTGAACTTCGACAAAGCGGTCGAACGGGGCGGCATCAAGCGCGCGCTGGAACGCACGAAGTACGACGCCAGCGACATCCTGGCGAGACTCGCGTACTACGCCGTGCTGCTGTTCACCCTGCAGTTCGCCTTCGGCGTCTGGGGACCCAACGCGATCAGTGACCTGATCCGCGGCGTGGTCGCCTGGCTGCCACGTGCCTTCGTGGCGATCATCATCGTCGTCGTGGCCGCCGCGATCGCCAACGCCGTCCGGGATCTGGTCACCGGGGCGCTGGGCGGGCTCGCGTACGGCAAGATCCTGGCCGACCTGACGGCGATCTTCATCCTCGCGCTGGGCGTGATCGCCGCGCTGAACCAGGTGGGCATCGCCACCGCGGTGACCACACCGGTGCTGATCGCGGTGCTCGCCACGGTGGCCGGCATCCTGATCGTCGGCGTCGGCGGCGGTCTGGTGAAGCCGATGCAGAACCGCTGGGACGGCTGGCTGAACCGGATGGCCGAGGAGTCGCGGGCGGTGCAGGAGCACCGCCGGGCCCGGGAGGCCGGCCAGACCGACGTCGGCCGGCAGATGGCCGACCGGGCGGCGGCCGAGCGCACCCAGGTCATGCCGCAGGAGTCGACGATGGCCGGCGGGCGCGGCACCTACCAGTCGGGGAACGTGGGCGACGAGACCCAGCAGTTCCGCCGCTGACCGAGCCGTTGACGCCAGTCGGGAGGGGTGTCCGCGAACGTGGCGGGCGCCCCTCCGGCGTGCCGGTGGACGCGGTCGGCCCGCTCAGACCTGGGGGAGCGGACCCGGCGCCGGGGTGCCCAGCGAGCGGGCCAGCGCGCAGACCGCGAGCAGCCGCGTGAGCAGCCAGTCCGGCTCGGACTCGGACCAGTCCACCGGCGCCGCCGCCGGCTCCCAGCCGTGCTCCAGCGCGGCCGCGCGTACGCCCTCCGCGTAGCCCGCGAGCGCGGCGGCGCTCAGCGACCGCCGGTCGCCGTCCAGGCTCTCCCGCACCGCCGCGGCGTGCTGGTCGACCAGGGCGAGCAGCCCCGGCCGCGCCGCGGCGGCGGCCAGCCCCTCGACGCCGACCGAGGCGGACAGGAGGGCCAGGGTGGCTCGCGCCGAGCCGGCGGCGGAACGGGCCTCGACCCGGTTGAACGGCACACGCATGGGAAACGAGGCTATCCGGCCGACTCCCCGGTCGACCTCGGCCACTCGGCGGGTTTTTGGTCCTCCACCGATCGGTCAACCCGGCCCACCGGGATTGACCCGGTGCGGGCGGGGCAGGAGGAGAACCGCCCGGACGGGCGCAGCCGACACCGTGGAGGAACGGATGGGACAGCACGTGGACGGACCGGACGAACGGCACCGCCGGCCGACCGGGGTCAGCGACGAGACGGTGGCCGCGCTCGGCAAGCTCAGCGAGGCGCTGGAGTGCGTCGAGCGGGTCCGCGGCCACCTCTACTCGCTGCACCAGCTCGTCGGGCACGCCGACCTGATGCTCGACGACGCCGTGGAGATGTTCCGCGCCGCCGGGCACCCGCACATCGCCGAACGCATCGACACCGAGCTGCTGGGCCGCAACGTGATCGCCGGCCGCTGGACGTTCCAGATCGTCGAGGACTTCGACGACGGGTACTACGCCCTCTTCCGCGACCTGGACCGGGCGGCCCGCGAGGAGCTGGTCGGCGGTCGCCGGCACCTCTACGAGGCGGAGATGAAGGAGCGGCGGCGGAGCCGGGGCCGCCCCGGTCACGAGGCGCGCCCCGACGAGGTGCGCTGACGCGCCGTTCCGCCCGGCCGTGAGGCGCGCGCGGGCGGGGCGGGCTGGCGCGCCGGGCCGCTCGAGTCGCCCGGGCCACGAGGCGCGCCCCGGTGCTTGGGCTGACATCCCGCCCCGGCCCCGGCGTGCGGCGGGAGCGGGGCTAGTGGGCCGCGACCGCATGCTCCTCGGCCGCGATGCGCAGCGCCGCGACCAGCCGGCGGTAGAGGTCGTCGCCGGCCAGCAGCTCGGAGTGGGTGCCCTGGGCCCGGATCCGGCCGTGCTCCATCACCACGATCCGGTCGGCGTCGAGCACGGTGGAGAGCCGGTGCGCGATGGTCAGCACAGCCCCGGCCGCCGCGCGCTGCCGGACGCACTCCTGCAACGCCGCCTCGGTCAGCCCGTCGACCTGCGCGGTCGCCTCGTCGAGCAGCAGCACGTCGGGGGTGCGCAGCATGGCCCGCGCCAGGGCGATGCGCTGGCGCTGCCCGCCGGACACCTCCGTCGACGACAGCGACGTGTCCAGTCCGTCCGGCAGCGAGTCGACCTTGTCGTCGAGCCGGACGGCGCGAAGAACCGCCCGGATTTCCTCGTCCGTGGCGTCCGGGTGGGTGAAGCGCAGGTTGTCGCGGATGGTGCCGGGCACCACGGGGGTCTCCTGCTCGACGTACGCGAGCCGGGCCCGCACCTCGTCGTGACCGTGGGCCGCGTACGGGCGGCCGTCGAGGAGCAGTTGCCCCCGCTCGGGCTCCAGGAAGCGCAGGATCAGCGAGAACAGCGTGGTCTTGCCGGCCCCCGACGGCCCCACGATCGCGGTGTGCCCGCGCCGGGGGACGGCCAGGTCGATGTCGTGCACCGCGGCGGGCGCGTCCGGCCCGTACCGGGCGGTGACCCCACGGAACACCAGCACCGGCTGCTCCGCGTCGGGCACGCCCGGGCGCTCCGTCGGGGCGGACACCGGGCCCGCCGGCTCGGCCGGGATGGTCTCGACCTGGCGGATCCGCCCCGCCGCGGCGATCCCGGCCTGCAACGCCGTGGTGTTCTGGGTCAGCTCGGTGATCGGCCCCATGAGCTGGAACGTGTACAGCAGGAACGCGATCAGGCTGGAGATCTCCAGCAGGTCACGCTGGGCCCGCCAGGCGCCGATGCCCAGGATCGCGATCACCGCGAGCTGGATCCCCGTCCAGGCGATGGTCCAGACCGACGCGGTCACCCGCGCCGCCCGTACGCTGTGCGTCGCCGCCTGCCGTGCGTCGGCGACGATCCGCTCGGTCAACCGGGCCTCGGCCCGGCTGGCCTTGACCGTCCGGATCGCCCGCAGCGCCCCCTCCAGCGCGCCGCCGAGCGTGCCCATCGATTCCTGAGCTGCGGCCTGCGCCGTCGCGATGCGGGGCATGAGGGCGCCCATGACCGCCGCGACGACCAGCACGGCCACGATGGTGCAGCCCAGCAGGAACAGGTCGAGCACGCCCATCAGCACCAGCGTGCCGAGCAGGGCGATGCCGGCGTTGACCAGGCCGACGATACTGCCGGACGCCTCGCGCAGCAGCTGTGTGTCGGAGGTGGCCCGGGTGACCAGTTCGCCCGTGGGCCGGCGTTGCAGGTCGCCGACGCGGGCCCGGAAGTAGTGCCGGACGATCGCGGCCCGGGCGTCGAGCACGATGTGCTCGGCCAGCGTCCCGAGCAGCCGCCACTGCCACAGCGTGATGGCCGCGCCGACGACGACGAGCGCCAGCAGCACGCAGATCGGGCGGGCCATCGACCCGCCGGCGCCCAGCGTGTCCAGGACCCATTTGGTGACCATCGGTGTCGCGAGCCCGGCCGCGTTCGCGGCGAGCCCCAACACGAGCCCGAGGGCCATCGTCCGCCTGTGCGGGGCGAGGAACGACGCGAGCGTACGTAACCGGGGTAGCGCCGACGCGGAGGAAGTCATGCCCTGAGTGGAACAGTAGTGTTCCAATTCAGTCAAGCGCTATTCCGAAACGAGGTGTTGCTATCCTCGGCGCGTGACCGACGTGCAGGTGTCCGGCAGCCGGGCCCGGACCCGCCAGGCCATCGTCGACGCGGCGATCGAGGTGCTGGGGCGCAACCCCGCCGCCTCCCTCGGCGACATCGCCGCCGCCGCCGACGTGGGACGTACGACGCTGCACCGCTACTTCGCCGAGCGCGCCGACCTGCTCGCCGCCGTCGGCACTGAGGCCGCTGCCCGGCTGGCCCGCGCGACCGCCCAGGCGCGGATGGCCGAGGGCAGCGGGGCGTCGGCCGTGCGCCGGCTCTGCCAGGAGTACTTCGATCTCGGCAGCCTGCTCTCGCTGATCTTCACCGAGCCGGGCCTCGCCGCCGCCCCGACCACCGAGGGGCCGGCCGGCTGCGATCCGGCGTTCGCCGCGATGGTCGAGCGCGGCCACCGCGACGGGACCATCGACCCGGAGCTGCCGGCGGACTGGGTGCAGAGCCTGGTCTGGTCCCAGCTGTACGCCGGCTGGGCCTACGTCGCCGAGGCCGGCGCCTCCCGGCACGAGACGCTGCGCCTGATCCTGCGGACCGTCGACGGCGCGATCGCGGTCAAGCCGGGCTGATCCCGCGCGGCTAGGGCCCGCGATGTCCGCGGCCACCGCAGGCGTGATGACATCCTTCAACTCCCGGCACCGGTGGAACACCATGGGTGTCAACCGGCCCTGTCGGCACCCGTGGTGTTCCACCCGTCACGCCTGCTGCCCGCCGTCGGCGGCCCGGTGCGGTCGAGGCCGCATCGGGCGGGCCGGATGCGAGCGCCCGGAGCCGGTGCGGACGCACTGGGGGCGGGGCAGGGGTGGTGCGGGAGGAGGCCCGTGAGGGCGTGCGACGTGCGCCGCCGTCGCCCCGCGACGCTACCAAGATGCGGGCCAGTGCTCCGCCCTTTAGGGCGGGGGTGAAGGCCCGCGCGGGAGGCCGGCTAGGCCCGAGCGTGCTCTAACCCGGCTGGTTCTGCTGCTCGATGTACTGGTGAAGGGCTGTCAGGGGTGCGCCGTCGACGGAGCCTGCGAAGTGCGAGGCCGACCAGAGTTTGTTGGCTCGGTAGAAGTGGCGGGCGATGTCGGGAAACTTTTGACGTATCCGGCGGGAGGATACGCCCTTGAGGCTGTTCACCAGCCGGGTGAGGGCGATCTTGGGTGGGAGGTTGACCAGTAGGTGCGCATGTTCGGCCTGACCGTTGAACTCGATTAGGTCGCACTCGAAGTCGGCGCACACACCCGCGTGATCTCTTCCATGCGGGTCAGGTGTCGGTCGGTGAATACCTTGTGTCGGAGCTTGGTCACGAAGATCAAGTGGGCGTGCAGGGCGAAACTCAGTGCCTGCCAGTGCGGATGTCTCCGGAGTCTTTGTCATAGGCCAATGCGAGACTGTCCGATGTGCAGCTCCGGTACAACTACCGTGTCTATCCGACGCCCGTCCAGCAGGAAGCGTTGGCGCGGGCGTTCGGGTGCGCGCGGGTGGTGTTCAATGATGGGCTGCGCGCACGTCAGCAGGCCCGTGAGCGGGGCTTGCCGTACCTGTCGGACGGCGTCTTGTCCAGGCAGGTCATCACCGAGGCCAAGCGCACCCCGCAACGGGCGTGGCTGGGTGAGGTTTCGGCGTTGGTGTTGCAGCAGGCTCCCTCGCGGACGTGAACACCGCCTACCGCAACTTCTTCGCCTCGATCACGGGCAAGCGTAAGGGCCGCAAGGTCGCGCCGCCGCGGTTGCGGTCCCGCAAGGACAACCGGCAGGCGATCCGCTTCACCAGGAACGCCCGCTTCCGGGTGCTGGACAACGGCCGGCTGCGGCTGCCGAAGATCGGTGACCTGCACGTGCGCTGGTCACGTCAGCTCCCGGCCGAACCGTCCTCGGTCACGGTGATCCGGGACGCGGCAGGCCGGTATTTCGCCTCGTTCGTCGTGCAGGTGGACGACTCGCCGTTGCCGCCGGTCGCATCCGAGGTGGGTATCGACCTCGGGCTGACGCATTTCGCCGTGCTGTCCGACGGCACGAAGGTCGCCGCGCCGAAGTTCCTGCGCCGCGCGGCCCGCAAGCTGCGCCGGTTGCAGCAGGACCTTTCCCGCAAGGCCAAGGGCTCGGCCAACCGCAAGAAGGCCGTGGTCAAGGTCGCCCGCGCGCACGCGAGGGTGGCCGACACGCGCCGGGACTGGCAGCACAAGCTCTCGACCCGGATCGTCCGCGAGAACCAAGCGGTGTACGTCGAGGACCTGTGCGTCGTCGGTCTCGGCCGGACCCGGCTCGCGAAGTCCGTGCACGATGCGGGCTGGGCGTCCTTCGTCGGGATGCTGGAGTACAAGGCCGCCCGCGCCGGCCGCATCTTCGGCAAGATCAACCGGTTTGCGCCCACCAGCCAGACATGCTCGGCGTGCGGCCGGCTCGACGGACCGAAGCCGCTGTCCGTCCGGTCGTGGACCTGCCCCTGCGGGATAATCCACGACCGGGACGTCAACGCGGCCAAGAACGTGTTGGCCCAGGGACGCTGGGACAACTCAAACGCCTGTGGAGCGCAGGTAAGACCGGCACCCGTGCCGGCACCGCGCCGAGAAGCAGGAATCCACCCAGGCGCTGCGCGCTGTTCCACGCGCAGCGCGGAGGGAATCCTCGTCCTTTAGGGCGGGGAGAACGTCAATCGGTCGAGCGCGCGTCGGCCGGGCGGCGCCGGGCCGCGTCGTCGGCGATGATCACGGTCGCCACCATCAGAGCCACGCAGAGGCTGAACAACCAGGAGTCGTCCGAGACCAGCTTGGCGGAGACGGGAGCCTGGAGTGCGGCGAGGAGAAAGCCGAGCCAAGCCAGGCGGCGCTGACGCGGGGAGAGGAAGCCGGAGCCCTGTTGCATCCCGAAAGTCTTGCGCGCGACCCAGGGGTTGCCGTCAGCCGAACGGCCGATTCTGGATGAGCTGTCCGTTTCTCCACCCGTCCGGACCACACTTTTTGTCCCTGCGGGGGAGGCCCGGTCGCGGCGCCGGTGACACGAGGCAGGATGGTCGTCCGTGTCCACTGTCCCGCCCCGCGCCTCGCTGCTCCTGCTGGCCTACCTCGCCTTCGTCAGCCTCGGCCTGCCCGACGGGCTGATCGGGGTGGCTGGCCCTCGATCCGGGCCGACTTCGGCGTGCCCACCGAGGCCGTCGGCCTGGTGCTCACCGCCGGGACCGCAGGCTACCTCACCTCCAGCGTGCTGGCGGGCTTCACGCTGGCCCGGCTCGGGGTCGGCTGGCTGCTCGCCGGCAGCACCCTGCTGGCCAGCCTCGCGCTCACCGGCTACGCGCTGACGCCCGGCCTCGCCCTGATGGTGAGCTGCGCCCTGGTGCTCGGTCTGGGCTCCGGCGCGATCGACTCCGGGCTCAACGCGTACGCCGCCGGCGCCTTCGGTCCGCGCCACATGAACTGGATGCACGCCTTCTTCGGCCTCGGGGTGGCGCTCGGACCGCTGATCATGACCGGGGCGCTCAGCGCGGGGCTGGCCTGGCGCTGGGGGTACGGCCTCGTGGCGACGGCCCAGCTCGTCCTGGCCGCCGCGTTCGCGCTGTCCGGGCCTGGCGGGATCGGGCCCCGGCCCGCGAGTCCGTCGGGCCCCCGGCCGGCGCGGCGCCCGTCGCCCCGCCGACCGTCACGTCGGTACGCGAGACGCTGCGGCTGCCGGCGGTCTGGATCGGCGCGCTGGCCTTCGCCGTCTACGTGGCGATCGAAGTGGCCGCGGGGCTCTGGGCGTTCCTGCTGCTCACCGAGGGCCGCGGCCTCGGCGCGGCGGTGGCCGGAGTCTGCGTCTCGGGCTACTGGTGGAGCCTGTTCGTCGGGCGGGTGGTGCAGGGCGTGGTGGCCGAGCGGTTGGGCGCGGCGGTGGTGCTGCGGGGCAGCCTGGTCGGGATGGCCGTCGGCGCGGCCCTGATCGCGGTGCCAGCCCCGGCCTGGCTGGCCGTGGCCGGGCTGTTCGTCGTCGGGTTCGCCGCCGCCCCGGTCTTCCCGCTGCTCACCCTCACCACCGTCGACCGGGTGGGCGCCGCGCACGCGGAACGGACCATCGGCCTCCAGATCGGCGCCGCCGGGCTGGGCGGGGCGCTCGTCCCGGCGGGGGTCGGGGTGCTGCTCGGCAACACCTCGGTCGAGCTGCTCGGGCCGGCGCTGGTCGTGCTCGCGCTGGCGCTGATCGCGCTGCACGCGGCGGGCACCCGGGCAGCACGACCGCCACCGGGCCGGGGGCGCCGACCGGCCGGTGCCGGCGGCCCGCTGAACGGGACCGACGCGGGTGGCCGCGGTGGCCGCCGCGCCGGCCGTGGCTCACATCGTGTCGGGGCCGGTCCGTCCCGTCGTGGAGGGGCGGTAGGCGCGCTCCGGGTCGGTCGGCTCGCGGCCCGCCCCGGCGGCCTGCCCGCCGCGGTCCACGGCCTCCGGCCCGTGCCCGAACGCGGCCTCCTCGCCGGCGTCGTTGCCCGTCGCGTCGTCGGTCTGGCCGTCCAGGGTCGACCGCGCGACGGCCTTGTCCAGTTCCTGCAGGGGAATCCGTTCCTCGTCCCGCCACACCGTGTTCTCGTCCGTCATACCCATCGCGGTACCCGGGCCCGCTCCCCGCAAACGGCGATGGCCGCCGGGGAGCCGGCGGCCATCGGAGTTCGCTGCCCGGGGGCGGGGGGATCAGGGCTGCGGCCGGTCGACCCTGCCGCGCCAGGCGCCAGTCTCCTGACCGCGCCGCTCGATGAACTGCTTGAACCGATCGAGGTCGCCCTTGGCGCGCCGGTCGACGATGCCCAGCTTGTCGCCGGCCTGCTCGACCACGCCGTGCGGCTCGAACTCGAGCTGCAGGGTGACCCGGGTGGTGTCCGGGTCCAGCCGGTGGAAGGTCACCACTCCGGCCTGCTTCGTGCCGCCGGTCGAGCGCCAGGCGACCCGTTCGTCCGGGAGCTGCTCGGTGATCTCGGCGTCGAACTCGCGCTTCACCCCGGCGATCTCCACGGTCCAGTGGGTCATCGTGTCCGACAGCTGCCGGACCTCCTGCACCCCCTCCATGAAGTGGGGGAACTCCTCGAACTGGGTCCACTGGTCGTACGCGGTGCGCACCGGGACGGAGACGTCCACGTGTTCGGTAACGCCACTCATCAGGCATCCTCCTTCGTCCGCCGGTGTCGGGCCGGATCGTGCGGGGATCCGGTCACCAGCGGGTCGTCTCGTTCTTGTGGCCGAGCGCCGCCCACACCTCGGAGACCGTCTGGTAACGGATGCCTTCGGGCAGCCGCTCCAGCTCCGCGAGGATGTCCGCCGGCGCGTCGTTGTCCTGCGCGTTGGCGATCAGCGCCTCCCGGTCGCCCGGCAGGGCGGCCATCGTGATGAACCGTCCGAGCCGGCTGCGCCGTTCGACGTCCTGGGAACTCATCCCCTTGGGCGCGCCCGTACGCAACTCGCCGGCCGGGGCCGTCGTCGGCTCCGGCTGGTCCTCACCGGCCGGCTCCGGCACACGGGACTCGTCGACCCGCGAGCCGCCGGTCCCCGGCCCCTGCACGAGGCCGCTGACCTCCCGGCTCATCTGCTCGTCGACCCTCGGTCCGTGCTTGCTGCTGCCACGTTCCATGCCTTCTGCGCTACCCGGTGGCACCGGCGGTAAACCGCCATCCGGTGACACCGGCGGTAAACCGGCAGCGGTCACGTGTCGGCGGGCGTCTTCGGGGGCAGGACCGGCTCGTCCGGGTCCGGCTCGCCGGCCTGGAGCACGCGGCCCCGCTGCAACTCGGCGTTGATCTGCACGCCGAGCATCAGCGCCGAGTTGGACAGGTAGAGCCAGACCAGGAACGCGATCACGGCGCCGAGGCTGCCGTAGGTGGCGTCGTACGAGCCGAAGTTGGCCACGTAGACGCCGAAGCCGAAGGAGGCGACGACCCAGGACACCAGGGCGACCGCCCCGCCCGGGGTGAGCCAGCGGAACCGCGGCTGCCGGACGTTCGGCGCGATCCAGAACAGCAGGCTCAGCAGCACCATCATGACCATGGCCAGCACCGGCCACTTGGCGACGCTCCAGGCGGTGCGGGCCAGCCCGCCGACGTTCAGCAGGTCGCCCACGGCGTCAGTGACCGGGCCGCTGACGATCAGGCCGGTGGCGACGACAGCGAGCAGCACCAGCGAGACCGCCGCGAGCCCGATCTGCATGGGCCGCAGCTTCCAGACCGGCCGCCCCTCCGCCACGCCGTAGACGGCATTGGAGGCCCGGGTGAACGCCCCGATGAAGCCGGACGCCGACCAGAGCGCCCCGAGCAGGCCGAAGCTCAGCAGCACGCTGGCCGAGTCGTTCTGGTCGACCACGCCCCGGACCACCGAGACGAAGCCCTCGTTGGCCACCACCGAGCCGGCGCCCATGTCCCGGGCCAAGTCGAGCACGGTGTCCACGGTCTGCTCGCCGTTGGACACCAGCCCGACCAGGGCCACCACCACGATGGTGGACGGGAACAGCGCGAGCACCCCGTAGTAGGTCAGGGCGGCGGCCCAGTCCGCGCAGTTGTCCTTGACGAAGTTCCGCGCGCTGCGCACCAGCACCCCGCGCCAGGTCCGCCAGCTCAACTGCCGCACCCTGCGGGGGATCCGCAGCCGCTGCTCCCCGGTGCGCGCCGTGCCGGGCTCCGTCGTCGTCATGGCCCGCTCCCTGTGCCCCGGCCGCCGGACGCCCGGGCGCCTCCGGCTTGGCCTGGCCCCGCCGGTACCCCCGGCCGGAAAACGACAAACCCGGCCGCCCGGTTTGCCGACCGGCGGTGGGGGAACGGTCAAACCAGAACCCATCGACGCGGAGGAGGACGAGATGCCCGGGCGCGAGGTACTGCCCAGCACGCTGCGACGCTCCCCGGAGAAGGCGCAGCGCACCTGGGAGAAGACGCACGACTCGGCCGTGGAGACGTACGGCGAGGGGGAGCGGGCGCACCGCACCGCCTTCGCCGCCGTGAAGCACCGGTACGAGAAGGTGGGCGACCACTGGGAGCCCAAGGGCCGCAAGGGCCCGAGCGACCGCCAGGCGGCCGGCGGCGGACCGGAGCGCCGGGCGCCCACCGCCGGCGGGGTGGACGCCAACGCCACCAAGGACCATCTGATGAAGGTGGCCCGCAAGCTGGACGTCCCCGGCCGGTCGAGCATGACCAAGCCCGAACTGGTCAAGGCCATCGAGAAGGCGAACAACCGGCAGACCGCGAAGGCCCGCGGCCGCTGAGGCCACCATCGCGTACGACGCAGGGGCTGCCCTACCGCGGGCAGCCCCTGCGTGCGCGCGCTCACCAGTGGCCGCCGCCGGGCGCCTCGATGTGCACCGCCTTGGTGGCGGTGAACTCGTCCAGCAGTTCCGGGCCGTACCCGAAGCCTTGGCCGCTGCCCCGGCGCGGATGCGCGGCACCGCCCGGCGCCCCGCCGAACACCGCGTTGATCTTCACGGTGCCCACCGGCAACTCCCGCCAGGCGCGCTGGGCGTGGCTCATCGACCCGGTCAGCACCGTGGCGGACAGCCCGTACGGGGAGTCGGCGGCGCACCGCAGCGCCTCGGAGAACGAGTCGACCACGACGATCGCGGCGACCGGCCCGAACGTCTCCTCGCGCACCAGCGTCATGTCGTGCCGACAGTCGGTGACCACCGTCGCCGGGTAGAACGCCCCCGGGCCCTCGGGCAGCGTCCCGCCGGTGCGGATCCGGGCCCCCTCCGCCACCGCCGCGATCACCTGCCCGTGCACGTGGTCGCGGTGCCGCCGGTCCACCAGCGGTCCCAGCTCGGTCGCCGGGTCCGCGCCCGGGCCGACCCGCAGCCGCTCCGCCCGCTCCACGAGGGACCCCGTGAGGTCCTCGGCGACGTCCCGGTGCGCGTAGATCCGTTCCACCGCAACGCAGATCTGCCCCGCGTTGGCGAACGCGCCCGTCGCCGCCTGCCCGGCCGCCCACACCGGGTCGACGTCGCCGTCCACGACCAGCGGGTCACTGCCGCCGTTCTCCAACACCACCTTGGCGCCGGTCCGCGCCGCCGCCGCCGCGATGGCACGCCCGGTAACGGTGGAGCCGACGTGCGCGACCACGTCGACCTCCTGCGCGGCCAGCGCCGCCCCGACCTCCGGGCCGCCGGTCAACAGCGACAGCACCCCGGGCGGCAGCGCGGAGTCCAGCGCCTTCGCCAGCAGCCAGCCGGTCGCCGGGGTGCGCTCGCTCGGCTTGTAGAGCACCACGTTGCCGGTGACCAGGGCGGCGCCGAGCAGCCCGCACGAGACTGCCACCGGGTCGTTCCACGGGGTGATCGCGGCGACCACCCCGCGCGGCTGCGGCACCATGAAGTCGAGGGCGTGCGTGCCGCCGTGCAGGGTCCGCCCGCCGCGCACCGGGGCGAGTTCCGCGTACTGTCGCAGCGTGCCGACGCCCGCCTCCACGCCGCCCCGCGCGTCCGCGAGAGGCTTGCCCATCTCGGCCGTCGTCGCGCGGGCCAGCTCGTCGGCGACCGCCGCCACCGCGTCCGCCGCCCGGTGCAGGGCCGCCACGCGCTCGGCGGGGGCGGTCGCCGCCCACTCCGCCGCGACGCCGCGCGCCGCCTCCACCGCCTTGCCGACCTCGTCCGCCGTGGCCACCGGCACGGAGCTGACCGGGGACCCGTCCGCCGGATCGCGTACGACCAGCTCGCCCCCCTCGCCGCCCGCGCCCCACACTCCGCCTATGAGCTGCGCAACCGTGTACATGCGGCGGTGGATCCCCGTGCCCCGACGCGGCAAACGCGTTTCGCCCGGTTGCTGGCAGGGTAGGCGGACCGGATGAGTTCGCCCGGCGCGGAGTGCGCGGACGCCGTCGTCGTCGGAGCCGGTCACAACGGTCTGGTCGCCGCCAACCTGCTGGCGGACGCCGGCTGGGACGTCCTGGTGCTGGAGGCCACCGCCGCGCCCGGCGGGGCGGTGCGCTCCGCGGAGGTGACCGCCCCCGGCTACCTCAGCGACCTCTACAGCTCCTTCTACCCCCTCGGCTACGCCTCGCCAGTGCTGCGCGGCCTGGAGCTGAACCGGTACGGCCTGCGCTGGCGGCACTCGCCGGACGTGCTGGCGCACCTGCTGCCCGACGGTCGGGCGGCTGTGCTCAACCGCGACCCGGAGGCCACCGCGGCCTCGCTCGAGGCGTTCGCGCCCGGCGACGGCAAGCGCTGGCTGCACGCGTACGACGACTGGCGGCAGGTCGCCGAGCCGATGCTGGACACCATCACCAGGCCGTTCCCGCCGGTGCGCGGTGGCCTGACCCTGCTGCGCCGGCTGCAGGTCTCCGGCGCGCTGCGGCTGGCCCGGCGGCTGGTGGTGCCGGTCCGCAAGCTCGGTGACGAGCTCTTCGACGGGGAAGGGGGCCCCGCGCTGCTGGCCGGTTGTGCCCTGCACACCGACCTGTCGCCCGAGGAGGCCGGCTCGGGCGTGTACGGCTGGCTGCTCGCCATGCTCGGCCAGCAGGTCGGCTGGCCGGTGCCCGAAGGCGGCGCGCAGAAGATCACCGATGCGCTGGTGGCCCGGCTGACCGAGCGCGGTGGCCGGATCCTCTACGGCGCCCGGGTCGACCGGGTGCTGACCGCCCGGGGCCGGGCGATGGGCGTGCGCACCGTCGGTGGCGCCCTGTGGCGGGCCCGCCGGGCCGTGCTGGCCGACGTCCCCGCCCCCGCGCTCTACCTGGACCTGGTCGGTGCGGCGGCGCTGCTGCCCCGGCTGGTGGAGGACCTGGCGCACTTCCGGTGGGACGGCTCGACGCTGAAGGTGGACTGGGCACTGTCCGCGCCCGTGCCGTGGACCAACCGCGCGGTGGCCACCGCCGGCACCGTGCACCTCGGAGCGGACCTGAACGGGCTGACCGGCTACGCGGCCACACTGGCCCGCTCGGAGGTCCCGCGCGACCCGTTCCTGCTGGTCGGGCAGATGTCGGTGGCCGACCCCAGCCACTCGCCGCCGGGCACCGAGTCGCTCTGGTCGTACACCCACCTGCCGTTCCGCCGGCACTGGCGGGCCGAGGAGATAACCGACCACGTCGACCGGATGGAGCGGGTGCTGGAGGAGGCCGCGCCCGGTTTCCGCAGCCTGATCGTGGGACGGCACGTGGCCGGGCCGGCCGATCTGGAGGCAGGCGACCCGAACCTGGTCGGCGGGGCGGTCGGCGGCGGCACCGCCGCCGCGTACCAGCAGCTCTTCCTGCGCCCGATCCCCGGCCTCGGCCGCGCGGACACCCCGGTGGACCGGTTGTTCCTCGCGAGCGCGTCGGCGCATCCGGGCGGCGGGGTGCACGGCGCCCCCGGCGCGAACGCCGCCCGCGCCGCCCTGGCCCGCGACCGCGCCCTCACCGGTCCGGTGTACGCCGCCACGATCGACGCGGCGCACCGCGCGATCTACCGCTGACCCGACCGCACCACCACGCGCGTCCGGCGTCGCCGGCCGCAACCGGGGATTCCGGCTGTTCCGGGGGTTCCGGCCGCACCCGGGGGTTCCGGCTGTACCGGTAGATCCCGGCCCCCCTGTGGATCCCCGCGGCTTCCATGGATTCCCATCGGGTCAGCCGGCGGGACCGGCGGCTGACCCACGCTGCCGTCACCAGCTCGTCGAAGATGCCGGCTGGCTGCCCGCTGCTGGCTGCCCGCTGCTGGCTGGCGGGTCTGCTGCCCGTCGGCGGCAACGGAACCCGGCGGTGGCACGGCGGTTCGTGCGCTCGGTCTTACCGAGAGTGACGCCCCCGTGCGCCTGCCGGACCACCTCCGATGCGCCTTTGCTCTGCACCCGGATACGCACCGGCAACCGTCGGTAACGGCATGCGGCGAGCCCTGCCCGGACCGCTGTCGGATAAGGGCAGGTCAGGCTGGTGGTGCGTGGGTGGGTGCAGAGCAAAGCGCCAAACCGGCAGTCCGGCGACGCGGGATCGATTGTCACGGTGCGTGACGTGACAATCCGTGACGGCGATGGACGAGTGGACGGCGTTCGGCGGGGCGGATCGGCTGACGCGTCGGCCGCGCCGAACCGCGCCGAACCGCGCCGAACCGCGCCGCGCCGCGCCGAGCCGAACCGCGCCGCGCCGCGCCGAGCTGCGCCGAGGCGGTGCCGGTCGCCTCGCGTCCCACGCCGTCGGCGCGGGAGCGGTTCCGCGCCCGGCGCCCGCCGTTCCCGGTGCCTCAGCGCTCGACGTTGCGGTGCTTGGTGCGCAGCTTGAACGGCATCAGCGCGCTCTCGATCTTGGTGGCGGTGGTCATCTTGGACGCGCCGTCGCGCCGCTCCTCGAAGCGGATCGGCACCTCCAGGATGGTGTGCCCCAGCTTGGTGGCCAGGTAGTGCATCTCCACCTGGAAGCTGTAGCCGTTGGACTGCACGCGCTCCAGGCCGATGTCGCGCAGCGCGTCCGCCCGCCAGATCTTGAAGCCGGCGGTGAGGTCGCGGATCCGGACCCGCAGCAGGGTGTGCACGTAGAGGTTGGCCCAGCCGCTGAGCGCCCGCCGGTAGAGCGGCCAGTTCTCGTCGAGCTCGCCGCCCGGCACGTACCGGGAGCCGATGACCACGCCCGCCTGGGTGGAGAGCAGCGCGCCGAGCATGCCCGGCAGCGCCTCCGGCGGGTGCGACAGGTCGGCGTCCATCTGCGCCACGTACTCCGCGCCGCCGTCCAGCGCGCGCCCGATCCCGTCCACGTACGCCCGACCGAGGCCCTCCTTGCCGGCGCGGTGCACGACCTCGATCCGGTCGGGGTGCTCGATGGCCAGCTTGTCCGCCACCTCGCCCGTGCCGTCGGGAGAGTTGTCGTCGGCGACGAGGATCTTCAGGCCCGGCAGCGGCAGGGCCAGGAGCCGCTCGACCAGCACCGGGAGGTTGCCCGCCTCGTTGTAGGTGGGAACCACGACGGTCAGGCGTGCGTCCCGCCAGGGCGCGGGCAGCTGCACGGGTTCGATCATGTCGGACATCCTCAGTCGGCGGACAGGGCTCCCTGAGAGCGTAGCCAGTTGCCACATCCGGGTCGAAAAGGCACCCCGTTCCGCCGGTCATCCGCCCCCTGGTGGGGCGAGGACCGGGCCTGAGCGGTGTCCGTGGATCAGCGGAGGCGGCGGGTGACGGCGGTGACGGCCAGGGCCAGGCCGGCGAGGGCGGCGGAGACGGCCGGCTTGTGCGTACCGACCCAGAGGGTGGCCGAGCGGGTGCGGGCCCGGTCCGTGAAGACGCCCTCCGCGCCGCGGTCCCGCTCGTCGTCGCCGGGGCGGTCCAGGTTGTCCCGCCAGGCGGCCGGGTCGACGGGCGTCCCGGTCTGCTGGCTGTCGTAGCCGTCACGAGCGAGCTTCCGGTCCAGCAGGCCGGGCGCCAGGATGTCGCCGAGCCGGGCCCGCCAGGTCGGCCCGCCCACGTTCAGCTCGCGCGGCCCGTGGTCGGCCGCCCAGACGATCGCCTTCGCGGCCACCTCGGGCGCGAAGATCGGGGGCACCGGCTGCGGATGCCGGGGCAGCCGCGTGCGCACCCAGGAGAACTGCGGGGTGTTGACCGCCGGGAGCTGCACCATCGACAGTCTCACGCCCGGGCAGTCGTGCAGCAGCTCAGCCCGCAGCGAGTCGTTGAAGCCCTGGATGGCGTGCTTGCTCGCGCAGTACGCCGACTGCAGCGGGATCCCCCGGTAGGCCAGCGCCGAGCCGACCTGCACGATCACGCCCCGCCCGCGCGCCCGCATGTGGCGCAGCGCCGCGAGGGTGCCGTGCACGGTGCCGAGATAGTTGACCTCGGTGACCCGGCGGAACTCCGGGGCCGGGATCTCCCAGGCCGGGGCGAAGACCGAGACCATCGCGTTGTTCACCCACACGTCGATCCCGCCGAACCGGTGCGCCACGTCGTCGGCGGCCCGCTGCACCGCGCCGGCGTCGGCCACGTCGACCCGGTAGGCGTGCACCTCGGAGGCGCCCAGTTCCCGGCAGTCCCGCTCGGCGGCGGCCAGGCCGGCCTCGCCCCGGGCGAGCAGCGCGAGCCGGGCGCCGCGCTCGGCGTACCGGCGGGCGACGGCGCGTCCCACGCCGGCACTCGCCCCGGTCACCACCACGGTCTGCGTCATCGATCCGCCTTCTGCCGCTTGGCGATGTCCGTCAGCCGGGTCAGCGTCTCCCCGTTGCGCTGGTGCAGCACGAGGTCGTTGATCTTGTTGCGTACCCAGCGCAGCGGGCCGGCGGCGAAGTCCTCGCCGATGCGCACCCGGGTCGCGCCGTCGCCGACCGGTTCGAGGGTGAAGGCCACGATCGCCTCACCCGCCGGCCAGAGCCCGGCGCGGATCACGAGCCGGCGCGGCGGCTCGCAGGCGAGCACCGTGGAGGAGTCCTGGAGGGAGAGCGGCCACGGCCCGGCCTTGTGGTGCAGCTGGGTGCCCACCCGGGGCCAGGCGTCGTCCACGTCCCGGACGTGCACCGTGCCGACGACCCAGTCGCTGTAGGTCCACCCGTCGGCCAGCACCGCCCAGACCTGCTCCGGGCGAGCTTCGATCACTTTCTCCACAATCGCCACTGCGTCCCCATACCCTGACGCGGCCCGGCCTAACAGCGCCCGCGGGTTAGCTTCTCCGGGGCGACGGGTAACGCCACCCCGGGCCGGCGTGTCGACGCCGCCGGCGTGGGCGACGCGGCGGCGCGTTGAAGATGACGTTTACTCCCCTGGGCGCCGGGAACCCGCCGGCTGTGCGACAGGACCAGGTGGAGCCGGATCAGCGCAGGTCAGCCCGGGTTTGTGCCGGCGCTGACCGGGTCGCGTCCGGGCCCGTCCTGTTCGACGCGGTGCTGCTGGACCGGGACGGCACGTTGGTGGAGGACGTGCCGTACAACGGTGACCCGGAGAAGGTGCGGCCGATGCCGGGGGCGCGGGCGGCGTTGGACCGGTTGCGGGCCGCCGGCCTGAAGCTGGCGGTGGTGACGAACCAGTCGGGCCTGGCGCGGGGCTGTTTCGGCGAGGCGCAGATGCGGGCGGTGCACGCCCGGGTCGAGGAACTGCTGGGGCGGTTCGACGCGTGGTTGGTGTGCCCGCACGACGACGGTGACGGGTGTGGGTGTCGCAAGCCGGCGCCGGGGCTGGTGCACGCCGCGGCCCGGGAGTTGGGCACGGTGCCGTCGCGGTGCGTGCTGGTGGGTGACATCGGCCGGGACATGACGGCGGCGTTGGCGGCGGGGGCGGCGGGCATCCTCGTGCCCACGCCGGTGACCCGCCCCCAGGAGGTGGCTGCCGCCCCGCAGGTCGCGGCGGACCTGCCGGCGGCGGTGGTGGAGATCCTGCGCCGCCAGACGGCTCTCGACCCGGCCACGTACCGCCAGCCGGTCCTCGACCCGGCCACCTACGGCCAGCCGGTCCTCGACCCGGCCATCCCCGGCCTGGCCGGCACCCGAGGGTGGACCGGGACCGGCACCGTTCCGCCGGCCAGCCGGCGGGAGCGGGGCGGGACGGTGCTGGTGGTGCGGTCGGACTCCGCGGGGGACGTGCTGGTCACCGGCCCCGGCATCCGCGCCGTCGCCGCCACCGCCGGCCGGGTGGTGATGCTGTGCGGGCCCCGGGGGCGGGCCGCGGCGGAACTGCTGCCCGGCGTCGACGAGATCGTCGAACACCCGCTGCCCTGGATCGACCCCACCCCGGAGCCGGTCGACCCGGCCGACATGGCGACGTTGACGGATCGGCTGGCCGCCGTCGGCGCCGACGAGGCGGTCATCTTCACCAGCTTCCACCAGTCCGCCCTGCCCCTGGCCCTGCTGCTCCGGCTGGCCGGCGTCGGCCGGATCAGCGCGATCAGCGACGACTACCCCGGCGCTCTGCTCGACGTGCGCCACCGCGTCCCGGCCGGCGTACCCGAACCCGAGCGTGCCCTCTCCCTCGCCGCCGCCGCCGGCTACGCCCTCGCCCACCACGACGAACCGGCCCTGCGCCTGTGCCCGGCGCCGGAGCCCCCGCCCGAGGCCGGCGAGCCGGGCTACGTGGTGCTGCACCCCGGCTCGGCGGCACAGGCGCGGGGCTGTCCGCCGGAGCTGGCCGCCCGGATCGTCCGCACCCTGAGCAGCGCCGGTTACCGGGTGGTGGTCACCGGCGGCCCCGGCGAGCGGGAGCTGACCGCCCAGGTGGCCGGCGACGACGCCGTCGACCTCGGTGGGCGGACCGGGCTCGCCGAACTGGCCGCCACCGTCGCCCGGGCCGGCGCGGTGGTGGTGGGCAACACCGGCCCCGCCCACCTCGCCGCCGCCCACGGCGTCCCGGTGGTCAGCCTCTTCGCCCCGACCGTCCCGTTCGGACAGTGGGGGCCGTGGCGGGTGCCGACCGTACGGCTCGGCGACGCCGAGGCCCCCTGCCGGGACACCCGGGCCGCCCGGTGCCCCGTGCCCGGGCATCCCTGCCTCAGCGGCGTCGGGGCCGGGCAGGTGCTCGACGCGCTGCGGCTGCTCGGAGTGGCCCCGGCGGCGCTGCCGGCGCGCGATGGGGGCGGCGCGGGAGACCGCGTGCCGGCGGTGGCCAGCACCGGCGGGAGCGGCCGATGAACGTCCTGCTGTGGCACGTGCACGGCTCCTGGACCACCTCGTTCGTGCACGGCAAGCACCGCTACCTCGTGCCGGTCACCCCCGACCGGGGCCCCTACGGCCTCGGCCGCGCCCGCACCTACCCCTGGCCGGACACGGCCGTCGAGGTCACCCCCGACCACCTGCGCACCGCCGGCGTGGACCTCGTCATCCTCCAACGCCCCGAGGAACTCGACCTCGCCACCGAGTGGCTCGGCCGCCGCCCCGGCCGGGACATCCCCGCCGTCTACGTCGAACACAACACCCCCAAGGACGGCGCCGTCCCCCACAGCCGCCACCCCATGGCCGACCGGGACGACCTGCTCATCGCCCACGTCACCGCGTTCAACGAGCTGTTCTGGGACACCGGCGCCACCCGCACCACGGTGGTCGACCACGGCATCGTCCCGCCCGCCGCCGAGTACACCGGCGAGCTGGAGCGGCTGGCGGTGGTGATCAACGAGCCGGTACGCCGCGGGCGGGTCACCGGCACCGACCTGCTGCCCCGGTTCGCCGAGATCGCCCCGCTGGACGTCTTCGGGATGAGGGTCGCCGGGCTGGCCGACCACCTGGGCCTGCCGGCCGACCGGCTGGTCAGCCACGACGACGTGCCCCAGCACCGGATGCACGCCGAGCTGGGGCGGCGGCGGGCGTACCTGCACCTGTGCCGGTGGACGTCCCTCGGGTTGAGCCTGATCGAGGCGATGTCGATCGGGATGCCGGTCGTCGCGCTGGCCGCCACCGAGGCGGTGACGGCGGTGCCGCCCGGCGCCGGAGCCCTGTCCACCCGGGTCGACACGCTGCTGGACGCCGCCCGCCGGTTCGTCGAGGAGCCGGCGGAGGCGCGCCGGGCGGGGGCCGCGGCCCGCGCCGCCGCCCGGGAGCGCTACGGCCTCGACCGTTTCCTCGCCGACTGGGACCGGCTGCTGGAGGAGGAAGTATGCGCATCGCGATGATCTCGGAGCACGCCAGCCCGCTCGCCATCCTGGGCGGCGAGGACGCCGGCGGTCAGAACACGCATGTCGCCGAGCTTTCCGCCGCGCTCGCGGCCGCCGGACACGACGTGCGGGTCTACACGCGCCGCGACGCGGTGGACCTGCCCGTGACCGTACGCAGCGCCGACGGCTACGACGTCGTGCACGTCCCGGCGGGGCCGGCCGAGCCGGTCGCCAAGGACGCGCTGCTGCCGCACATGAGGGAGTTCAGCCGGTGGCTGGTCGACCGGTGGCGGGGCGGGGAGTGGATGCCCGAGGTGATCCACGCGCACTTCTGGATGAGCGGCCTCGCCGCGCTGGCCGCCAGCCGGCAGACCGGGGTGCCGGTGGTGCAGACGTACCACGCCCTGGGCGTGGTGAAGCGGCGGCACCAGGGCGTGCAGGACACCAGCCCGGCCCGCCGCATCGGCTACGAGCGGGAGCTGGGCCGCTCGGTCGACCGGGTGATCGCGCAGTGCCAGGACGAGGTGGGCGAGCTGGTCCGGATGGGCGTGCCCCGGTCCCGGATGACGGTCGTCCCGTCCGGGGTCAACCTGGGCACGTTCGCCCCGCTCGGCCCGACCGCCGACAAGGAGGACGGCCGGCCACGGATCCTCACCGTCGGCCGGCTGGTCGAGCGGAAGGGCTTCCAGACGGTGGTCCGGGCGATGGCGTACGTCCCCGGGGCCGAGTGCGTGGTGGTCGGCGGGCCGCCCGCCGGCCTGCTGGAGACCGACCCGTACGCCCGCCGACTGCGCGCCCTCGCCGGCACCTGCGGGGTGGCCGACCGGGTGAAGCTGGTCGGCGCGGTGCCGAGGGAGGAGATGGGGCGCTGGTACCGCTCGGCGGACGTCCTGGTGGCCGCCCCCTGGTACGAGCCGTTCGGGCTCACCCCGCTGGAGGCGATGGCGTGCGGGGTGCCCGTGGTCGGCACCGCCGTGGGCGGCATCAAGGACACCGTGGTCGAGGGCGTCACCGGCGACCTCGTCCCGGCCCGGGACCCGCGCACGCTGGGCACCGCGATCCAGCGGCTGCTCGACGACCGGATCCGCCGCTTCGCGTACGCGGCCGCGGCGCGGGAACGGGCCCGGCGGCGGTACTCGTGGGCGGCCACCGCCGAGCGGCTGGTCGAGGTCTACGGCGACGTGGCGGCGGTGCGCCGGCCCACCCGGGTGGTGGCCTGATGGCGGCGGCCCCGACGCCGCTCGACGCGCACCTCGCGAACCTGGCCGCGGCGCTGCTGCCCTTCCGGCAGTACGAGGAGCTGCTGGCCGGTTGGGGGGAGACCCTGGCGCGTCGGCTGGTCGACGGCGGCCGGCTGCTGGTTGCCGGCAACGGTGGCAGTGCCGCCGAGGCCCAACACCTCACCGCCGAACTCGTCGGCAAACTCCGCGACGACCGCCGACCACTGTCCGCCCTCGCCCTGCACGCCGAGACCTCGGCCCTCACCGCCATCGGCAACGACTACGGCTACGACGAGGTCTTCGCCCGCCAGGTGCGCGCCCACGGCCGCGCGGACGACATCCTCCTGCTGCTGTCCACCAGCGGCACCAGCACCAACCTCCTCGCCGCAGCCCAGGCCGGCCGCGACACCGGCCTGCACTGCTGGGCCCTCACCGGACCCGCCCCCAACCCCCTCGCGGACCTGTGCCACGACACCCTCGCCGTCCCCTCACCCGACAGCCAGGTCGTCCAGGAACTCCACCTCGTCGCCAGCCACCTGCTCTGCGAGTACGTGGAGCAGGCGCTGCCGACGGCGCTCGCCGGGCCGGGGGCGCCCGTGCGGACCGGGGTCGAGGTGGTGCTCGACGGTGGGGCAGGTCAGCAGGTCGACGCGTGATGAGGAGGGGAAGCGTGACGGGACCCGTGGTGGTGGTCGGCGACACCCTGCTGGACCGCGACGTCGAGGGGGTGGTGAACCGGCTCTGTCCGGACTCGCCGGTGCCGGTGCTGGACGAGACCGCTCACGTCGACCGGCCCGGCGGCGCCGGACTGGCAGCGGTCTTCGCCGCCGCGCGGGGCGCGGAGGTGGTGTTGGTGACCGCGTTGGCGGACGACGCCGGCGGGGCCCGGCTGAGTTCGTTGCTCGACGCCGCCGGGGTGCAGGTGTACGCCCTCGGCCTGCGCGGCGGCACACCGGAGAAGATCCGGCTGCGCGCCCGGGGCCGGGTGCTGCTGCGCCACGACCGGGGCGGCGCCGCCGGCACGCCGGGCGAGCCCTCCGACGCGGTGCTGCGGGTGATCGCCCGCGCCTCCGCCGTGCTGGTCAGCGACTACGGCCGGGGGGTGGCCCGGCAGCCCGCGCTGCGGGCGGCTCTCGCCGAGACCCGGGCGCCGGTGGTCTGGGACCCCCACCCGCGGGGACCGGCGGCGGTGCCGGGGGTGCATCTGGCCACCCCGAACGAGTCCGAGGTGCGGGAACTGGTCAAGTCTCCGCCCGGCGCGACCCGGCTGGCGACCGCGTCCCGGGGCGCGCAGGCGCTGCGGCAGCGCTGGCGGGCCGGCGCGGTCGCGGTGACCCTGGGCGGGGACGGCGCGCTGCTCTGCCACGCCGGCTCGACCCCGCTGGTGCTCTCCGCACCGACCACCGCCGAGGGGGACACCTGCGGCGCCGGCGACCGGTTCGCCGCCACCGCCAGCCTCGCCCTCGCGCGGGGCGCGCTGGTCTCCGAGGCGGTGCAGGAGGCGGTCGCGGAGGCGTCGGCGTACGTGGCGGGCGGGGGAGTGGCGACGGCGCTGCCGCCGGCGCGTCCGCTGCCGCCGGCGGTGTCCAGCCCCGGCGGGGAGCGGGTCGGTGTGGCCGCGGTCGCCGCCGTGGTGTCGGCGGTACGCGCGGCCGGCGGCACGGTGGTCGCCACCGGCGGCTGCTTCGACCTGCTGCACGCCGGGCACGTGGCGACGTTGCAGGCCGCCCGGCAGCTCGGCGACTGCCTGGTCGTCTGCCTCAACTCCGACGCGAGCGTGACCGGGCTGAAGGGCCCCGACCGGCCGGTGATCCCGCAGGGCGACCGGGCCCGGTTGCTCGCGGCGCTGAGCTGCGTCGACGCGGTGATGATCTTCGACGAGTCCACGCCGCACGCGGCGCTGTCCTGGCTGCGGCCGGACGTCTGGGTCAAGGGCGGCGACTACGCCGGCGACGGCGGCGAGCCCGCCCTGCCGGAGGCGGACGTGCTGCGCCGCTGGGGCGGGCACACCGTGGTGGTGCCGTACCTGGACGGCCGCTCCACCACCGGGCTGATCGCCGCGGCCCGGTCGGCCGGCCCCGCCGCCGGCCCGGCCGACGCGCCGCCGCTCACCGACACCGTGCCGCCGGCCTGTCCGCCGCCCGGCCCCGGGTCCGGGGGCGCGTCGGCGCAGCGGCCGAGCACGGCGGAGGGCACCCGGTGAGCGGCGCGCCGCCCGGGGCCGGGCAGACGGTGCTGGTCACCGGCGGGTCGAGTGGCCTGGGCGCGGCCGTGGTCGCGGCGGTGGCCCGGGCCGGCGGCCGGCCCGTGGTGCTGGACCGGCACGCGCCGGCGGACGGGGTGCCGTGGGTGGAGTGCGACCTGGCCGACACGCGGGCCGCCGAGGCCGCCACCCGGCGGCTCGCCGAGCGGTCCGGCGGGCTGGACGCGGTGGTCACCGCGGCGGGGGTGGACGTGCCGGGCCGGCTGGCGGACCTCCCCGGCGAGACCTGGGAGCGCGTCGTGACCGTGGACCTGCTCGCCACGGCGGCCGTCGTCCGGGCCGCCCTGCCGTTCCTGCAGAGCTCCCGGGGCAGCATCGTCACGGTCGCCTCGACGTTGGGAGTGAAGGCGGTCAGCGACGCCACCGCCTACTGCGCCGCCAAGTTCGGCGTCGTCGGCTTCACCCGCGCCCTCGCCGCCGAACTCGCCGGCACCGTCAACGTCACCCTGCTCATCCCCGGCGGCATGCGCACCGCCTTCTTCGACGACCGCGACCCCCAGTACCGGCCCGGCCCCGACGCCAACCTCAACGATCCCGCCGACACCGCCGCCGCCGTCATGTTCGCCCTCTCCCAGCCCCCCGGCTGCGCCGTCCGCGAGATGATCGTCTGCGCCGAACAGGAAACCTCCTACCCGTGATCCTCGCCCTGCGCGCCCTCGGGGTCGGCGACCTCGCCACCGCCGCCCCCGCCCTGCGCGCCCTGCGCACCGCCCACCCCGACCAGGAACTCGCCCTCGCCGCGCCCGCCTGGCTGGCCCCGCTGGTCGACCTCGTCGGCGGCGTCGACCGGCTGGTGCCCACCGACGGCCTCGGCCGCCTCGACGCCACCGTGCGAAGGCCCCACCTCGCCGTCAACCTGCACGGCCGCGGCCCCGAGTCCCACCGCATGCTCGCCGACACCCGGCCCGGCCGGCTGCTCGCCTTCGCCAACCCCGCCGCCGGCCACCGCGACGGCCCCGACTGGGCCGACGACGAGCACGAGGTGCACCGCTGGTGCCGGCTGTTGCGCTGGTACGGGACGGCGGCGGACCCGGCCGACCTCGGGCTGCGCCGGCCGCCGGCGGGGGACACCCCGGCCGGGGCCACCGTGCTGCACCCCGGCACCAAGGTCATGGCCAAGCGCTGGCCGGCGGAGCGGTTCGCCGCGCTCGCCCGGGAGCTGACCCGCCGGGGGCACCGGGTGGTGCTGACCGGCAGCGCCGACGAGCGGGCGCTCGCCGAGCGGGTCGCGTACGACGCGGGGCTGCCCGGCACGGCGGTGCTGGCCGGCCGGACGGGCCTGGCCGGGCTGGCGGCCCTGGTCGCGTACGCCCGGCTGGTGGTCTGCGGGGACACCGGCGTGGCGCACCTGGCCACCGGCTACGGCACCGCCTCCGTGGTGCTCTTCGGCCCGGTCCCGCCGGCACGGTGGGGGCCGCCGCCGGACCGCCCCCGGCACCGGGCGCTGTGGGCCGGCGCACGGGATTGGCCGAGGTGGGACGGGGTAGGAACGCATCCGACGTTGGCGGCCGTGGGTGTCGACGAGGTGGTGGCCGCCGTGGACGAGGCGGAACAGGCGGTGCGGGTTTCCGGTGCGGTTGCGGCGTAGTGATCCGGGCAGGCCCGGGTACGGGCGTCGCCGGCGCGGCAAGGGGTGGCTCTTCCTCGACCCGGCCGGCGAGCCGGTCCGCGACCCGGACGCGCTGGGCCGGCTGCGGGAGCTGGTGATCCCGCCGGCCTGGCGGGACGTGTGGATCTGCCCGCACCCGAACGGACACATCCAGGCCACCGGCGTGGACGCGGCGGGACGCAAGCAGTACCTCTACCACCCGACGTGGCGGCAGAAGCGGGACGAGGCGAAGTTCGACCACGTGCTGGAGGTGGCCCGCCGGCTGCCGGTGCTGCGCGAGCGGGTCGGGCAGGACCTCTCCGGCCGGGGGCTGAACCGCGACCGGGTGCTGGCGACGGTCACCCGGCTGCTGGACATGGGAATGTTCCGGGTCGGCAGCGACCAGTACGCGGCCGGCGACGACCCGACCTTCGGGGTGTCGACCCTGCGACCGGAGCACGCCCGGTCCCGGGGCGGCTGCGTGGTGTTCGAGTTTCCCGCCAAGGGCGGCGTCGAGCAGGTGCGCCGGATCGAGGACCCGGAGCTGTGCCGGGTGCTGACCAACCTGCGGCGCCGGCGGCGGGCGGCCGACCGGCTGTTCGGCTACTGGGACGGCCGGGACTGGCGCGACGTGCGCAGCGACGAGGTCAACGAGTACCTGCGCGACGCCAGCGGCGGGGAGATGACCGCGAAGGACTTCCGGACCTGGCACGCCACCGTGCTGGCCGCCACCGCGCTGGCGACGGCGGGGGCACAGCGTTCGGTCACCGCCCGGAGGAGGGCGGTCGCGGGGGTGATGCGGAACGTCGCGGAGCTGCTCGGCAACACCCCGACCGTGGCACGTACGTCCTACGTCGACCCGCGTGTGGTCGACCTCTACCACGACGGCGTGGTGGCCCCGGTCGACGGACGGACGCCCCGGGAGAAGGCCGAGCAGATCGTCCTGGAACTGCTGGAGGAGGCCTGACCGGCCCCGCCGTCGGTCCTGGGGGAGAGTGGCGACGGGGCCGGGGTCCAGGACAAGTCCGGGTGGTCACCGGGCGGCCGCCCGCCGCCTCCATGGGCGGCGGGCGCCTCGCCGCGGCCCCCGTTGGCGCCCGACCCCGCTGTCGCACTCGGCGGGGAGGGGATCGGCCGCCTCGGATGTCAGTCTGCCCCGACCGGGTTGACCGTGGACGCCGTCGAGTTGACTTTCCGTGCCGGCTCCGCCTGACTGGCGCGCCAGGATTGCGGCGTCATGCCGTGGGCCGCCCGGAAGACCCGGCTGAAATGCGCCTTGTCGGGAAATCCCCAGCGTGCCGCGATCGTCTGGATCGGCTGGTTGCGCAGGCCCGGGTCGGCCAGGTCGTGCCGGCACCGCGCCAGTCGCAGGTCCCGGATGTACGACGCGACCGTCGACTCCTCGGCCTCGAAGAGCCGGTGCAGGCTGCGCAGCGAGATGTGGTGGGCGTCCGCCACCAACTGGGGGCTCAGCGTCGCGTCGCCCAGGTGCCGTTGGATGTAGCCCTGGACCTGGGTGACCAGCGCGCGCCGGCGTACCTCGGTGGGCACGGCGTCCTCGGCCACCAGGTGCCGACCGAGCATGGTGGACGCGAGGTCCAGCGCGACGGTGCCGAGCCGGGCGGCGTCGGCGGCATGGTACTGCTCGGGGTGGTTGGCGACCTGGACGAGGAACTGCGCCAGCAGCGCGCCGATCCCCTCGGTGCCCGACATCCGGCCACCGAGCAGGGGCGCCAGCCGGTCCGGCGGCAGCGGCAGCGCGCCGTGCGGGATGAGCGCCACCACCGACCGGGCCGCCTCCTGACCTCGGTCGTCGCCGAGGTGCCGGACGCCGTGCGGGCGCGAGGCGTGGTAGAAGGTGAACTCGTCGGGCCCCAGCATGCTGCTCCGGCCGGCCTGGCTGACCACGCCGTCGCCGTTGACGGTCAGCGCCAGCATGTAGACCTCCGGATCCGACTGGCGCACCAGCTTCGGCGTCCGGACGCAGTCCACCGACGGGTACCGGTAGTTGACCACCCGGATCGGGCCGAGCTCGATGATCTCGGCCCGGGCGGCGAAGTCGTGCGCGTGCTCCGTCCGGATCCGCAGCGGGGTCGCCGTACGGGCCACCATGTCCAGCCACATCCCGAAGCGGTCTGCTGGCGGAACCTGTTCCGTGTCGATGGTGGTCCGCCGCAGCATCCCCGCCCCCGTCCCTTGCTCTCCGCCCGGTGGCCATTGTGGGCGACGGGGCCGGCGGCGGCCAGGGAGGGTTCGCGTTCAGTCCGTCGCCGAGCGGCTGCGGACCAGCACCTCGACGCCGTCGAGCACCCGGTCGAGGCCGAACTGCCACTCCGCGTCGAACTCCTCGTCGTCGTCGGCGGCGACGCCTTCGGCCAGCAGCGCGCGGATCGCCGGGTACGGGCCGTGCCGGGTCAGCCGGGCGAGTTGCTGCCAGTAGCGTGCGCCGGCCTCGTCCGGGCTGATCTTGGTCCGCGTCGCCGCCTCGGTGATGTCCGCCGTCAGGGTGGCCCAGTGCCGGGCGTACCCGTTGACGAGCAGGATCGTCGAGAGGCGCTCGGCGGCGCGCAGGCCGGTACCGCGCAGGGTGTCCAGCCCCTGTTCCATCCAGCGCACCTGGTTGGGGCCCATCGGCGGGCCGCCGACCGGGACGTGCCGGGTCCACGGGTGGCGGTGGATCGTTGTCGCGTTGCCCAGCGCCCAGCGGGCCAGGGCCGGCCGCCACCCCTCGTCCGCGCCGCGCGGCGGCGGCGGATCGCCGTACGCGGCGTCGGCCATCAGCTCCAGCAGGTCGCTCTTGGCGGAGACGTAACGATAGAGCGACATGGTGCCCACGCCCAGCTCGCCGGCGACGCGGCTCATCGACACCGCCGGCAGTCCCTCGGCCTCGGCCACCCGGATGCCGGCGGCCACCACCTGCTCCAGGCTGAGGCTGCGCCTGGGGCCCTTCCCAGGGCGTTCGCGCAGGCCCCAGGCGATCTCCACACTCTCGGGCAGCTCGACGTCGGCGTCGCTCACCCTCACCTCCCGATCCGGCTTGACCGCCATCCTAGCCACTGCGTATGGTCTACGCAGAATAGCGTACGTCATACGCTGAATGCGGAGGGTGAGCGGTGATGGGAGCAACAGCACCTGAGGCGGTGGAGACGATCGACCTACGCAAGTCGTACGGCGGGGCCACCGTGCTCGACGGCCTGACCATGCGGGTCGCCCGGGGCAGCGTGTACGCCCTGCTCGGCCCGAACGGGGCCGGGAAGACCACGACCGTCCGGATCCTGGCCACGCTCGCCACCCCCGACGGGGGCGTGGCCCGGGTGGACGGTCACGACGTGGTGCGCGACCGGCGCCGGGTGCGGCGGACGATCAGCCTCGCCGGCCAGCACGCGGCGCTCGACGACCAGCAGACCGGCACGGAGAACCTGCACATGATGGCCCGGCTGGCCGGGCTGTCCCCGGCCGCCGCCCGGCGACGGGCCGCCGACCTGGCGGAGCGCTTCGACCTGGTCGCCGCCGCCGGACGGCGGGTGGTGACCTACTCCGGCGGCATGCGTCGCCGCCTCGACCTCGCGGCCAGCCTGGTCGGCGAGCCGTCCGTGATCTTCCTCGACGAGCCCACCACCGGCCTCGATCCGCGCAGCCGGCAGGGGCTGTGGGAGGTGGTGGCCGAGCTGGCCGGGGCGGGGGTGACGGTGCTGCTCACGACCCAGTACCTGGAGGAGGCCGACCGGCTGGCGGACCGGATCGCGGTGCTGCACGGCGGCCGGCTCGCCGCCGAGGGCAGCGCGGGCGACCTCAAGCGCCGCTTCGGCGCCCACCGCCTGGAGCTGACGCTGCGCGACGCGCCGAGCTTCGCCGCGGCGGAGCGCCGCCTCGGCGACCGGGTCACGCACCGCGACCCGGCCCGGCTGGAGTTGGCGGTGGCGACCGACGGGGGCGCGCCGCACGTCCGGCACCTGCTCGACGAAATCGACCCGGACCGGCGGGACCTCGCCCGGTTCACCGTCCGCGAGGCCACCCTGGACGACGTCTTCCTCACCCTCACCGGCGACCCGGTGGCGACCGCGCGGGAGGTGGCCCGTGTCTGAGCTGACCCTGCGGCCCTCCCGCGCCGGCGAGGCGCTCGTGATGGCGGCGCGCTGCCTGCGGCTGTCCCGGCGCAACGTCGACGCGCTGCTGACCTCGCTGCTGCTGCCCGTGATCCTGATGCTGCTCTTCGTCTACCTGTTCGGCGGCGCGATCGACACCGGCACCCGGTACGTCACCTACGTCGTCCCCGGCGTGCTGCTGCTCTGCGCCGGCTTCGGGGCGGCGGGCACGGCCGTCAGCGTGACCACCGACCTGACCGAAGGAGTGATCCAGCGGTTCCGCACGATGGACGTCAGCGCCGCCGCGATCCTCGGTGGGCACGTCGTGGCCAGCGTCGTCCGCAACACCGTCTCCACCGTGCTGGTGCTCGCCGTCGCCGTCGCCATCGGCTTCCGCCCGACCGTCGCGCCGCTGCGCTGGCTGGCCGCCTTCGGGGTGCTGCTGCTCTTCCTGCTCGCCGTGTCGTGGCTCTCGGCCGCGTTCGGCCTGCTGGCCCGCACCCCGGAGGCGGCCGGCGGCTTCACCTTCCTGGTGATGTTCCTGCCCTACCCGAGCAGCGCGTTCGTGCCGGTGGAGACCATGCCGAGCTGGCTGCGCGGCTTCGCCGACCACCAGCCGGTCACCCCCGTCATCGAGACGCTGCGGGCCCTGCTGCTGGACACCCCGACGGGTGCGGCTCCGGCCCGGGCCGTGGCCTGGTGCCTCGGAATCCTGCTCGTCGCCGTGCTGGCGAGCGTGGTGCTGTTCCGCCGCCGGGTCGCCTGAGCGCCGCACGGGGACCCGCCGCGCGCCGTCGGGTCGGCGCGCGACAGGTCCCCGTCGCGTGCCGACCCGGCGGCGCGCCGACCCGGCCCGGCCGGCCCGCACGGGACGCGCGACGGCGGTCACCCGGAACGGGCGACGGCGGCACCGGACCTCGTCCGGTACCGCCGTCGTCGACGTGTCAGTCGTTGAGCACCTGGGCGAGCCGGTCGCGGAAGCGCCGCTCCGAGTCACTGACCACGTCCCCGCCGAGGCCGAGGATGCCGCCGCTGGACGCCGCGCCCACCACCTGCTCGGCGATGTCCACCAGCCAGTGCTTGTACGCCCCGGCCTCGCCCTCGTCCACCTTGGCCGCCAGCAGCGCCGCCGCCTCCTTGGCCCGGCCCAGCACGTCCTCCAGGTAGGCCCGCGGGTCGGACGGCGCGATGACCGGCAGCTCCTCGCCGGCCTCGGGGTCGCCCACCCGGGAGACGACCTCCCCGGCGACGGCGGCGACCAGCGGGCTGGCCGACTCCCGGCCGGCGGAGATGGTCTCCAGCCCGGCCGCGTTCTCCGCCATGGTGCGCTTGGTGCCGTCGGACTCGGCGGCGCTCGCCGCGGTCAGCACCGACTGCGGCAGGCCGACCAACAGCCCCCATTCCTCGTCGGAGAAACCGAACCCGGTGTACGCCGGCTGCTCGATCACGGCAACGCCCCTTCCCGCACTGAATCGCTCGTCGTCCACGGCCCCGCCAGCGGTGCCCGGCCCAGGCTAGTCGAGGGTCAGCAGGCCCTGTTCGGACACCACGCTGACGGACAGCGTCTTGTACCCCACCTCGTCGAAGAGAACCGTCATCCGGTCCTCCTCGTAGCTCAGCACCAAGCCGGGGCCCCACTCCGGGTGCCGGACCTGGCTGTGCACCGGGAACGGCCCGACCGCGCCGTCGTCGGCGGTGCTGGTGCCGGCGTGGCAGTTGTCGCAGTGCCCGCAGACCTTGGTCATCTGCTCGCCGAAGTAGGCCAGCAGCGTCTGCCCCCGGCAGGCGGTGGTCTCGGCGAAGGCCCGCATCATGTCGGTGCGGGACCGGGTCACGCTCTGCTGCCGCTCCGCCTCGGCCAGGGCCGCCGCTGCGGCGTCCACGGGCGTGGGCGAGTAGCGGGGCGCGCCGACGCGCTGCCTCGCCCGCGGCTCGGCCGCGCCGACCTGCTCCAGCAGGGCGAGGTGCTGGCCGAGCTTGCGCGGGCCCAGGCCGGTGACCTCGCGCAGCTCCTTCTTGGTGCGCGCCTTCTTGCGTAGCAGCGCGGACAGGTCGCGCAGGTCCGTCTCGTCCGGCAGCCCGCCGCTGAAGAACCGTTGCAACCCGACGTCCTCGGCCTGCCAGAGCAGCAGCACCCGCGCCGGCGCGCCGTCCCGGCCGGCCCGCCCGATCTCCTGGAAGTAGCTGTCCGGCGAGTCGGGCAGCGCCATGTGGACCACCCAGGCGATGTTGGGCTTGTCGATGCCCATCCCGAACGCCGAGGTGGCCACCATGATCGGAACCTGGTCGGCGAGGAACGCCTCGTGCAGTTCGGCGCGGGCGCCGGCCGCCATGCCGGCGTGGTAGTGCTGCGCCGGGAACCCGGCGTCGGTGAGCCGGGCCGCCAGCTCCTCCGCGGAGCGCCGGGTGGGCACGTAGATGATGCCGGGCCGGGTGTCGTCGCGCAGCAGGGCGAGCAGCCGCCGCCACCGGTAGTCCTCCGTCGGGCAGTGGGCGACCTCGACGAACAGGTTCGGCCGGTCCAGCCCGGACACCACCACCTCGGGCTCGCGCAGCCGGAGCCGGGCGACGATGTCGTCGCGTACGGGCGGGGAGGCGGTCGCCGTCAGCGCCACCACCGGCGGCCGGCCGATGCCCTCGACGAGGTGGCCGAGCGCCAGGTAGTCCGGGCGGAAGTCGTGTCCCCACGCGGAGATGCAGTGCGCCTCGTCGATCGCCACCAGCGCCGGCTTCAGCGACTTCACCTCGGCCGTCCGGTCGGGGTCGGCGAGCTGCTCAGGGGTGATGAAGAGGAACTCCGCCCGCCCGTCGCGGATCTCGGCGACCGCCTCGGCCTGCTGGGCGGGCGACTCGTCGGAACTGATCCGCACCGCGCGCAGCTCCGGCCGCTGCCGCTCGTTGAGGGCCGCGATCTGGTCCTGCTGGAGGGCGAGCAGCGGGGAGATCACCACGGTCGGGCCGGGGATCAGGCTGGCCGGGATCTGGTAGATCGCCGACTTGCCGGCGCCGGTGGGCAGTACCACCAGGGCGTCGCGGCGCTTCATCACCGCCCGCATGGCGGCCAGTTGGTGGGGCCGCAGCGCCGTCCAGCCGAAGAGGCTCTTGGCCGCGCGGCGCAGGGTCGTCGTGTGCGTGGACAGTTTCATCGAGGGCCGGAGGTACCCGCCGTGATCAGCGGCGAAACCGCCGCCCGGTGGGTGGCACGGACGATGCCCCGAAGGCCGGCTCCGTTGACAGCCGGGACACCCGCCGGCCACTATGAACACTCGTTCATGAACGAGTGTTCATTGCGTTCCGGAGGTGGTCGATGATCGTCAACGAGCAGCAGGCGCAGGCGTGGAACGGTTACGAGGGGCGGCACTGGGCCGCGCACCACGACCGCTACGACGCGGTGAACAGCGGGTTCAACGAGGCCCTGCTGGCGGCCGTACGCCCCGGTGACCGGGTCCTCGACGTCGGCTGCGGCAACGGCCAGCTCACCCGGCTGGCGGCCGGGCGGGCGGGCGCCGGCGAGGCGCTCGGCGTCGACCTCTCCGCCCCCATGCTGGAGCGGGCCCGGGACCGGGCCGCCGCTGAGCGGGTGGACAACGTCCGGTTCCACCGGGCCGACGCGCAGGTCCACCCGTTCCCGCCAGGGGCGTTCGACGTGGCGCTGAGCCGCTTCGGGGTGATGTTCTTCGCCGACCCGGTGGCCGCCTTCGCCAACATCGGCCGCGCGCTGCGGCCCGGCGGTCGCCTCGCCTTCCTCTGCATGGACGACATCCGCCGACGCGACCTCGGCCAGGTGCTCGCCGCCCTCGCCGCCCACCTGCCCCCGCCGGACGGGGACGGGACGGGGGTGGCCGAGCCGCTGTCGCTGGCCGACCCGGCGGTGGTCGACCGGGTGCTCACCGCGGCCGGCTTCACCGACGTCGACTGCGCCGCCGCCGAGGCGCCCCAGGTCTGGGGACGGGACGCCGCCGATGCCGCGGCCTTCCTGGCCGGCTGGGGGCCGATCCGCCACCAGTTCGACCGCGTGGACCGGGCGACCGTCGCCCGGGCCACCGCCGCGCTGACCGAGGCGCTGCGCCGGTACGAGCAGCCCGACGCGGTACGCCTGCGGGGCACCGCCTGGCTGGTCACCGCCCGCCGCCCCGGCTGACCGGGGCGGTCGGCCGGCCTTCGACGATGTCTCTACGATTCGGGTGATGTCACCCAGGACAGCGGCGGCTCTGCGGGGCGGCGACCGGAGTCTGCGCGATCACCTGATCGCCACGGCGGAGCGGCTGATCGCCGACCGTGGCGTGGCCGGGTTGACCGTGCGCGACATCGCCCGCGCCGCCGGCGTGGCCGACGGCGTGCTCTACAACCACTTCGCCGACAAGGAGGAGTTGCTCGCGCACGCGCTGCACGCCCACGTCCGCGCCGCCGAGGAGCGGGCGGGCGGGCCGGCGCCGGGGCCGGGCACCGGGACGGTCGGGGCGAACCTGCGCGCGCACCTTACCCGGGCCCTCGCGCTGCACGCGGCGGTCCTGCCGGCCTTCACCGGGCTGCTGCACCAGCCCCGGGTGCTCGCCCGCTTCGCGGAGCTGCCCAGTCCCGCCGCGGGCGGCTCGGTGCGCGCGGAGTTGGCCGACTACCTACGGGCGGAGCAGCGGCTCGGCCGGGTGGCCCCGGACGCCCGGCCCGACGCCGTCGCGGCCCTGGTCGTCGGGGTCTGTCACGACCTGGTGCTCGGCCACCTGCTCGACCCGGCCGCCCCGGCCCCGGCCGAACTGCCCGCGCGGACCGTCGACGACCTGGTCGTCACCCTGCTACGCGGCATCGCCCCGGCGCCCGACTGAGCCGGGGGCCGGGGCACCTGTCGCGGCGCCGGGGAACACCGCTCAGCGCAGGCGTGGGAACACCTCGCGCTGGTAGAGGTCGAGCATGCCCGGCCAGTTTGGCCCCGTGTTGGCGATGTAGACCTCGTCGAAGCCGGCCTTGGCGTACTCGTCGATCTTGGCCAGGTGCGCGTCGGCGTCCCGCCCGCAGACGAACGCGTCCTTCATCATCTCCGGCCGGACCAGCTCCGCGGCCTGCTCGAAGTGCCGCGGCGAGGGCAGCACCTGGGACAGTTCGCCCGGCACCCCGGCGTTCGGCCAGCGCTCGTATGCGATCCGCATCCCCTCCTCCTCGGTCTGCGCGTACGCCGCCTTGAAGCCGGCCTGGCACGGCTTGTCTCCGCCGCCGCCCGCGCGGAACCGCCGGACCAGATCGGCGTCGGGGGACGTGTTGACGAAACCGTCGCCGATCCGGGCCGCCAGGTCGACGGCCTTCGGGCCGAAGCCCGACACGTAGATCGGCGGGGGAGTGTCCGGCAGGGTGTAGATCCGGGCGTGCTCGACGGTGTAGTGCCGGCCGTGGTGGTTGACGAAGCCGCCCCGCCAGAGTTCGCGGATCACCGCGACGGCCTCCTCCAGCATCTCCAGCCGGACGTCGGTCTGCGGCCAGCCGTCGCCGAGGATGTGCTCGTTGAGCGCCTCGCCGCTGCCCACCCCGAGCACGAACCGGCCGGAGTGCATGACCGCGCTGGTGGCCGCCGCCTGGGCGACGATCGCCGGGTGGACGCGCACCGTCGGGCAGGTGACGGCGGTGGTGACCGGGAGTCGGCAGACCTGGCTGAGCGCGCCGATCACCGACCAGACGAAGGGGCTCTGCCCCTGCGCGTCCGTCCAGGGGTGGTAGTGGTCGGAGATCCAGAGCGCCTCGAAGCCGGCCCGCTCCGCGGCGCGCGCCTGTTCGAGCAGCTCCGCCGGCGCGTACTCCTCCGTGGACAGGAAATAGCCGATCCTCATGCTTCCCCCTCGCCGTGTCGTACCGGGTCCAACGAGGCAGGCGGTACCCGGTGGCCGCCGTCGGAACCGGCCGGGCCGCGCGGGTGGGGATCAGCGCCGGAACATCGCACGGATCGCGGCGAGCAGCAGCAGGCCGCCGACCACCAGGCCGAGCAGGCGTACGCCGGGGACGTCGGCCGGGCTCGTCGCGTCGGCCAGCAGCAGGGGATCCATCCCCGAACTGTCCCCAGCTCCGCGCCCGACGGCAACTGTAAGGTTTATTGACTATTCCTTCGGGTGATGTGACCATGGCAGCACCGCCGCCGCTGGCGGGCCGCCGGGGCGCGGAGAAGACGGGGGTACGACGACCGCATGAGCGAGCGAACCACCAGAAACCACGCGGGCGGGCCGAGGTGATGGCGTGAGCGCCGGAAGCCTGGCGGCCCTGGCCGCCGCCGTCCTGCAACCCGGCTTCGTCGGCACCACCCCGCCGCCCTGGATCTGCCGCTGGCTCGGCGAGGGGCTCGGCTCGGTGGTGCTCTTCGCCCGCAACGTGGTCGACCCGGAGCAGGTGGCCGCGCTGACCGCCACCCTGCGCGCCGAGCGCCCCGACGTGGTCGTCGCCATCGACGAGGAGGCCGGCGACGTGACCCGGATCGAGTCCGCCCGGGGCAGCTCCCGGCCCGGCAACTTCGCCCTCGGCGCGGTGGACGACCCGGCGCTGACCGAGCAGGTCGCCCGGGACCTCGGCGCCGACCTCGCCGCGCTCGGGATCACCCTGAACTACGCGCCGGACGCCGACGTCAACTCCAACCCGGCCAACCCGGTGATCGGCGTCCGCTCCTTCGGCGCGGAGCCGGCGCTGGTCGCCCGGCACACCGCCGCCTGGGTGCGCGGCCTCCAGGCCGGCCGGGTCGCCGCCTGCGCCAAGCACTTCCCCGGGCACGGGGACACGCGGGTCGACTCGCACCACGCGCTGCCCCGGATCGCGGCCGACCGGGCCCGCCTGGACGCCGTCGAGCTGGCCCCGTTCCGGGCCGCCGTAGCCGCCGGCGTGCAGGCGGTGATGACCGGCCACCTGCTGGTGCCGGCTCTGGACCCGGAGCTGCCGGCCACCATCAGCGGCCGGATCCTGGGCGGGCTGCTCCGCGACGAGCTGGGCTTCTCCGGCGTCGTGGTCACGGACGCGGTGGAGATGCGGGCCGTCGCCGGCCGGTACGGCTTCGCCGGCGCGGCGGTGCGTGCCCTCGCGGCCGGGGCCGACGCGATCTGCATCGGCGGCGAGCGGGCCGACGAGGAATCGGCGCGGCTGCTGCGGGACGCCGTCGTCGCCGCCGTCGTCGCCGGCGACCTGCCCGAGGAACGCCTCGCCGAGGCGGCCAAGCGGGTCGGCCAGCTCGCCGCCTGGACGGTGACCGCGCGCGCCGACCGGCCGCCCCGACCCCGCCCCTCCGCCGAGGGCTCCGCCGTCGGGCTGGCCGCCGCCCGCCGGGCGCTGCGGGTCACCACCGCGCCCGCCGGCGTCGGCGCCCTGCCGCTGGCCGGCCCCGCGCACGTGGTGGAGTTCGAGCCGCCGCGCAACATCGCGATCGGCCCGGAGACGCCGTGGGGCCTGGCCGCCCCGCTGGCCGACCTGCTCGCCGGCACCACCACCGCCCGGTACGCCGAGGCCGACGTGCCCGCCGATCCGACCGCCGGTGCGGCCGGCCGGCGCGTGGTGCTGGTGGTGCGCGACCTGCACCGGCACGACTGGGTGCGGGCGGCGGTGGGCCGCGCGCTGGCCGCCCGCCCGGACGCGGTCGTGGTCGAGTTGGGCGTGCCCGAGGCGGTCACCGGTGCCGTCCACGTCGCCACCCACGGCGCCACCCGGGCCGCCGCCCGCGCTGCCGCCGAGCTGCTGACCGGTCGCTGACCCGCCCGCCCTGCCGACGTCGCCGCCCGCCCGGGTCGCCCCCGCTACGCCTCGGCGACGACCAGGTCGGCGTACTCCGGGTGGCGGTCGATGAAGGCGGCCATGAACGGGCAGCGCGGCACCACCCGAGTGCCGCGCTCGCGGAGCTGGTCGAGGGTGTCCCGGACCAGCGTCGCGCCGACGCCCATGTTCTGGAATTTCGGGTCCACCTCGGTGTGGGTGAAGACCAGCACCTCGCCGCGCGGCACGTACGCGGTGAACCCGGCCAGCGCGTCGTCGACCAGGATCTCGAACCGGTGCTTGGCGGGGTTGTCCTCGACCAGGGTGCTCACCCGGCCATTCTGCCCCCGCCACCGGCCAGCCGGTCCAGTTCGGCGAGCAACCGGTCCACCTCGTCGACTGTGTTGTAGTGGTAGATGCTGGCGCGCACCGCCCCGCCGCTGTCCCGCAGCCCCGTCGCCTGGAAGTACTCGTAGGCGTAGTAGTCGCCAGCGGAGAGGCAGAACCCGGCCGCGCCCAGCTCCTCCTGGGTGCGCTGCGGGGAGAGCCCGGCCAGCCGGAACGACACCGTCGGGCAGCGCCGGGCGGGGGAGCCGAGCACCCGGACGCCGGGCAGCCCGGCCAGCCCGTCGAGCAGCCGGTCCAGCAGCGACTCCTCGTACGCCTGCGCGGCGGTCAGCCCGGCCCGCAGCCGCTCCCGGCGGCTGCCGGTGGCCGCCGGATCCAGCCCGGCCAGGTGGTCCACCGCGGCGGCGACCCCGGCCAGTAGCGGGAAGCTCGGCGTGCCGTACTCGAAGCGGTCCGGCACGGCGTCGGAGGAGGGCCGCAGCTTCGCCGGGCGCAGTCGCTCCCAGGCGGCCGGCTCGGCCACCACCGCGGCCAGGTGCGGCCCCGACCACTTGTAGGCGCTGGTGACCAGGAAGTCGGCGCCCAGCGCGGCGAGGTCGGTGGGGCCGTGCGGCACCGAGTGCACCCCGTCGACGCAGACCAGCGCGCCGGCCGCGTGCGCGGTCTTCGCGATCGCCGCCACGTCGGGGACGGTGCCGATCGCGTTGCTGCCGGCGGTCACCGCGACCAGCCGTGTCCGCTCGCCGACCAGGTCCGCGTACTGCCCGGCCGGCAGTTCCCCGGTGACCCGGTCGAACTCGGCCCAGCGCACCGTCGCGCCGGCCGCCTCGGCGGCCTGCACCCAGGGGCGGACGTTCGCGTCGTGGTCGAGCCGGGAGACCACCACCTCGTCGCCCGGCCGCCAGCCTGCGCCCAGGGTCCGGGCCAGGGTGTACGTCAGCGCCGTCGCGCTCGGGCCCAGCACCACCCCGTCGGCTTCCGCGCCGAGCAGGTCCGCCACCGCCGCGCGGGCGGCGGCCACCATCTCCAGGGACCGCCGGCCCGGCGGGAACGCGGCACTGCGGTTGCCCACCGCCGCGCGCATCGCGTCGGCGACCGCGTCGACCACGGGCGCGGCGGTCTGGGTGCCCCCGGCCCCGTCGAGGTGGACGAAGCCCTCGGCCAGGGCGGGGTAGGCGGCGCGGGTGCGGGCGATGTCGAACGGCATGCCCGAGACCCTAGCCGCGCCGGCCGCCACCTGGGCGGATGATCATCACAGTGCCGGGGTCGCGGTCGTCTCGTACCCTTGGCCGCGTGACGAACCGACGCGTTTACTCCCCGCTGACCCCCACCCGCCGGGCTGCCGGCCTGCTGGCCGGCCTGGCGCTCGGCGTCGCCCTGCTGGCCGGTTGCAGCTCCGAGGGCGCCCGCACCGACTGCGGCCTGGACGCCTGCACGGTCACCTTCGACCGTGGCGTGGAGGCCCGCGCCACCATCTTCGGCGTGGAGGCCAAGCTGGTCGGCGCGCAGGGCGACCAGGTGACCGTCGAGGTGGCCGGCGAGCAGCTGTCGCTGACCACGGGCCAGCAGGCCACCGAGGTCGGCGGATTCTCCGTGACACTGGACAGCGTCACCGACCAGGAGGTCAAGATCCGGGTGGCGAGGAACCCCGGCAACTGACCCGCCCGGGGCGGTGGTGGCCGACGTTTGGGGATCTTCGCATTCGGAGATTGTGGCGCCATGTCACTCACCTGGAACGCCGAAGCCACCGCCTCCCGTACGGCGAACAGCCGGTGGCTCGAACTGTTGGCCCGGGCCGGTTTCATCGGCTACGGCATCGTGCACCTCCTGTTCGCCTGGCTGGCGTTGCAGATCGCTTTCGGGAAGCCCTCCGACGACGGCGACCAGTCCGGCGCGCTGCGCACCATCGCCGCCCAGCCGCTGGGCAGGTTCCTCGTCGTCACCATCGCGGTCGGCCTGTTCGCCATGGCGATCTGGCAGGCGCTGGAGGCGGCGGTCGGGCACCGCGCCGAGCGCGGCAAGGAGCGGGTCTGGGAGCGGCTGGCCTCGCTCGGGCGGACCCTCGTCTACCTCTACTTCGCCTGGACGGCCGTCAAGGTCTTCTCCGACGCCGGCTCGAACAGCGCCGACCAGCAGGAGGCGCTGACCGGCCGGGCGATGGAGTCCTCCGGGGGTCGCTGGCTGGTCGGCCTGGCCGGGCTCGTGCTCGCCGCGATCGGCGTCGGCCTGGTGATCTACGGGCTGGTCAAGCGCTTCGAGAAGCATCTCAGGAGCGGTGAGATGAGCCCGCGGACCCGCCAGTTCGCCCGCCGGCTCGGCGTCGCCGGCTACGTCGCCAAGGGCGTCGCGTACGGCATCGCCGGCCTGCTGATCATCCTGGCTGCCGTCAACTACGACCCGGAGAAGGCCCGGGGCCTGGACGCGGCGCTGCACACGCTGCGCGACCAGTCGTACGGTCAACTGCTGCTCACCCTCGTGGCCCTCGGCATCGCCGCCTTCGGCCTGTTCTGCTTCCTCCAGTCCCGGTACCGCAAGGTCTGAGCCTGGTCGATTCCGGGGCTGTCGGGCACTATTAGGCCTTTGCCCCGAAACAGGCCGCTCGGTCCAGAGGAGGAGAGAACCCGTGCAGAGCTACCTCGGGACGATCGTCGCCGCGCTCGCCGCGGCGGCGATCGCCCTGTTCGTCGTCGAGGTCGTGCATCGCGTGGTCCGGCGGCTCGGCCGGCGCTCGCTGCTGCTGACCGAACTCACCGAGCACGCGCACCGGTCGAGCCAGGTCGCCGCCACGGTCCTCGCCGTCCAGTTCGCCGTCCGCTTCAGCACCGGCTACGCGGTCGGCGAGCAGTGGCGGCAGGTGCTGCTGCACGCGCTGGTGCTCGGCGTGATCGCGAGCGTCGCCTGGCTGGTCGCCTCACTGCTCGTGGTGGCGGAGGACACGGCGCTCGCCCGGTTCCGGGTGGACGTGCCGGACAACCGGCACGCGCGGCGGGTGCGGACCCAGGTGGTGATGCTGCGCCGGTTGACCATCGCGGTGATCGTCGTCCTGGCGGTCGGCGTCATGCTGATGACCTTCCCGGCCGTACGCGGCATCGGCGCCGGCGTGCTGACCAGCGCCGGTGTCGTCGGTGTGGTCGCCGCGCTCGCCGCGCAGAGCCTGCTGGGCAACGTCTTCGCCGGCCTCCAGCTCGCCTTCAGCGACGCGGTGCGCCTCGACGACGTGGTGGTGGTCGAGGGGGAGTGGGGCCGGATCGAGGAGCTGACCCTCAGCTACGTGGTGGTGCAGATCTGGGACGACCGCCGGCTGATCCTGCCCACCTCGTACTTCACCACCAAGCCGTTCCAGAACTGGACCCGGACGGAGGCGGCCGTGCTGGGCACCGCCGAGTTCGACGTCGACTGGGCGATCCCGGTGCAGGCCATGCGGGAGGAACTGCGCCGCCTGGTGGAGAGCACCGACCTGTGGGACGGCCGGGTCTGCGTGCTCCAGGTGACCGACGCGACCGGCGGCATGATCAAGGTGCGTGCCCTGGTCAGCGCGGCCGACGCCGGCAGCCTGTGGGACCTGCGCTGCCTGGTCCGCGAGCACCTGGTCGCCTGGATCCGGGACCAGCGGCCGACCGCGATGCCCCGGATGCGTACCGAGATCGGCGACGCGGAGAGCAACCTGCCATGGCAGTGGGTACGGCCCCGCCGGCCGGTGCGCCGCCTCGCCGACGGCGAGGTGCCCGACGACGCCCGGGTCTTCGGCGGCAGCGACGACGGCGACGCCCGCAGCGAGGCCTTCGTCGGCCCCGACGAGCCCGCCGAAACCCGCCGCTGACCCCCCGCCCCCCGCCCCGCCCCGCGATCTTGCACATTGTGCCCTCCGAATGCGGAGAACGTCCGCTTTGCCGGGGCGGAAAGTACAAGATCGCGCGGCGGGGCGAGGGTGGGGGAGCGGGAGGGGGGGGGAGGGTCGTGACCTGTGGGGGGTGGGGGCGGTTGGAGGTGTGGGTGGGGTTGTGCCTCGTGGGGTGACCGGGCGGAGTGCGCTGGCTCGGGAAGTTTGACCGGGCGTTTCGTGGGGACCTGCTGCGCGACGCTTCTGCACCTCCTCCCGCGTGCCGTCCATCGGCACGAGGGACGCGGCGGCCCGGGCTCACCGGCCGCCGCGCGAAGGATTGGCGGGCGGCGACTCCGGGCATACAGCGCGGTGATGATGAAAGGAGGACAGCATGGCTGACGTGGCGAACGCCCGCACATCCCGCGACGGGAGCGAGCCGTCCACCGCCGAGCTGGTGCAGCGGGCCACGGAGCAGGTCTCCCGCCTGGTCCGCGACGAGCTGGCCCTGGCCCGCGCGGAGCTGACCCAGAAGGGCAAGCATGCCGGCATCGGCATCGGCCTCTTCGGCGGCGGCGGGGCGCTGGCACTCTACGGCCTGGGCGCCCTGGTCGCCACCGCGATCCTGCTGCTCGATCTGGTGCTGCCGGCCTGGGCCGCGGCCCTGATCGTCGCGGTGGTGCTCTTCGTGGTGGCCGGCATCCTCGCCCTGGTGGGCAAGAAGCAGGTCAGCCAGGCGGTCCCGCCGGTGCCGGCGGCCACGGTGCGCAGCGTCCGGGCCGACGTCGACACGGTCGCCGCCGCGGTGAAGGACAGGGGGCGGGCATGACGACGGGCAACGGCCGGGGCACCGGCGACACCGAGGCCCTCCGGGAGGAGATCCGGCGGACCCGGGTCGAGTTGGGCGAGACCATGGAGGCGCTGGCCGCCAAGGCCGACGTCAAGGCGCGCCTGAGGTCCTCCGCCGACCAGGCGAAGGAGCGGATGCGGGAGCAGGCCGCGCAGACCGTGGCCCGGGTGCGCGGGCAGGCGGCGCAGAAGGCGCAGCTCGCGCGAGGGCAGGCGCAGGAGACGGGCGCGGTCGTCCGGCGCAACCCGGCGCCGTTCGTGGCCCTCGTAGCCGGCGCGGTGGCCGCCGCTATTGTGCTGGTGATCGTCCGGGGGAGGCGCAGGTGAGCAGGAACATCGGGAGGGCCGCATACAAGCCGGTCGGCGTGCTGATGGGCATCGCCGCCGGTGCGGTCGCGGGCATGATCTTCCGGCAGGTCTGGAAGGTGACGGCGGGCGACGGCGAGGCGCCCAGCGCCACCGACGAGGACCGCGGCTGGGGCGAGATCCTGGCGGCGGCGGCCTTGCAGGGCGCCATCTTCGCGGTCGTCCGGGCCGCCGTCGACCGGGGCGGCGCGGTGGGCGTACGCCGGGTGACCGGGCACTGGCCGGACTGACCCGGCTGTCGCCGAAGGCCCCCTCGCCGTGACGGTGAGGGGGCCTTTCGCACGGCGGTAAGCGCCCACCCAGCGGATCTTCGGCATCCGTCAGGTCACATGTCGGAGAATTTCGTCGGGTAGGCTGTGCAGAGTTTTTGCGTACGTGGTTTGCTGTTCCACGCTGTTGAGAGATGGCGTGGGTTGAGAGAAGTCTCCTTCAATGGGGGCCGCCTCCGGCGCCGCTGCTCGAAAACGGCCAATCGGCCGCACGGCGTGCTCGGCCGCCAGTTTTAGAAGGAGATACACATGGCGCAGGGAACCGTGAAGTGGTTCAACGCTGACAAGGGCTTCGGCTTCATCACCGTCGACGGCGGGGGTGCTGACGTGTTCGTCCACTTCTCGGCCATCCAGACCAGCGGCTACCGCACGCTGGAGGAGAACCAGCGGGTGGAGTTCGAGATCGCCCAGGGTCAGAAGGGTCCGCAGGCCGAGCAGGTCCGCCCCATCTGAGCCTGCCGGTCGGCAGTCGCCGACCAGTGGATGATCCGACGCCCGGATCACCAGTGAAGCCCCGTATCCCGCCCGGGATGCGGGGCTTTCCGCGTATCCGGGCGCGGTCGGCGCGCCCAGGCCGGGGCGAAAGCGCAGGGGCCGCTCAGCGGCGTCGGCGGGCGCGCAGCCCGGACCAGAGCAGGGCAAGTCCCATCAGGACGACGAGCGGCCCGAGGATCACCCAGATCCGCTGGTCGGTCATCATGCTGCCCTCGACGTAGCCGAGGCCCTGCACCGTCCAGACCGCCCCGCCGACCACGGCGAGCAGGCCGAGAGTGAGCGGCAGCCAGCCCTTCATCGCGATTCCCCTCCGTCGATCCCCGTCCCGGGGAACCGTCCGACGAGCCGCTCGCTGCCCGGCCCGACCACCCCGACGTGCCGCCCCGGCCGGGGGAAGGTCCGCTGCTCCATGCCACCGAGCCTAGTGATCCCGCTTGTGGGGCCGCGCCACGGGCCGTACGGTTAACAAGACGGACGTACGGTTTGGGAGGGTCAGCTAGTCGATTGGCTAAGCGATCCTGTGTGCTACGTTACCGGCCGTGTCATTGCTGCGTCTGGGTCCGGCTGCGGAGTACATCGGTGTGCATCCTGTGACTTTGCGTCGGTGGGCGGATGAGGGACGTGTGGCGGTGACGTGGGTGGGTCGGGAGCGTCGTTTCGACTCTGCGTTGCTCGACGTGTTCGTGGGCCGTGTTGAGGCGGACCGGCCGCGGCGTGAGGCGTTGTATGTGCGGGTGTCGGGCACGACGGTCCAGGAGTCGTCGCTGGTGGCCCAGGAGGCGGATCTGCGGGCTACGGCTGTCGGCGAGGTAGTGGCGGTGTTCAAGGACAGGGCGTCTGGGCTGCGGGAGAACCGGCCCGGTCTGACCCGGCTGTTGAAGGCAGCCGCGGCCGGCGAGTTTACGGTGGTGAGAGTGACCCACAGCGATCGGTTGGCCCGGTTCGGCACCGCGTGGTTGATCGCTCTTCTGGCTCGTGACGGGGTGACCGTCGAGGTGTTGCATTCGAAGGGTTCGGCCGGTGGGATCGAGGAACTCTTGGATGATTTCATGTCCCTGGTGGCCATGTTCGCCGGCCGGATGTATGGGATCCGGTCCCGTGATGCGAAGCGTCGACTGTTGGCGGCCGCGGGTGAGGGCGTGGGGTAGTGGCTGGCGCGTGGCTGACGTCAACCACGACCTGCACGGCGTATCGGGCGGTGTGCGGCGGTAAGCCGGGCGTGGCTGGCGTGCAGGCGCCGGTGGCTGGGCGGGTGTTGGCTGGGCGTGTGGGGTGGCTGGCGGACCTGGTGCGGGGTATGGCCGATCGGGTGATCGCTGCGCATTGGTCGGATGCCGATCTTGCGGTTCTTGCCGGTGGTGTCGGGGTTGATGGGAGGCGCCTGCCGAGCAGCGGGTGGATGGCGCTGCGTCGGCTTGGCTGGGGTGCCGTGGCGCCGGCGGGTGTGGTGGTGTCAGACCGGGTTCGTCGGATTGCGGAGGAGGAAGCGGCCCGCGCTTTGCGTTTGGCGTGTCACCGCCGGGCGGTCGTTGCCGCGCTGCTCGCGTCGTGGCCGGACGATCCGTTCGCCCGGACCGGTGAGGATTGGTCGGCGTTGCGGGCGCGGCTACCCGACGGCACCGACAACGCGACGATCCGCAACCGCACGCGGCAGATCGCCGGATACATGGACGTGCATGGTCGGCTGCCGGCGGACTTGTGTGAGTTGGAGGGTCAGCCGGTCGTTTCCCGGCAGGTGAGCCTCGCGGCGGCCGATCGGCAACAGGTCGTCGTCGGCAGGGTCGACGGCCGTATGGTGCGGGTGTGGTCGCAGCTACCGGTGTGCGCGGCGCCGGCCTCGTACCGCGACTGGGTGTGGCATGCCTTCGACCTGGTGCTGCCGGCGATCGTGCCCACCTGGGCGAAGGTGTGTAGCCCGACGTTGCGGCCCCGCGATGGCAGGGTTCGTGTTGACCTGCCCTGGCAGACCCCCCACTGCCCGGCGCCGGTGGACGGGCACACTCGTGGGCTTGGTGTCGACTGGGGTGTGAACACGCTGCTGACCGCGGCCGTGGCCGACCTCGACCAAGCTGGCTCGGTCCTGGTGCAGGGGCGCCCGTTGCGGTTCGACGCGGCCGGCGTGTCGGCGAAACTGGTGCGACTACGGCGCCACCGCGAACACCTGCACACAAAACTCGACCATCTGACCCGGCTGCGTGACGGCCGGCCCGCCGATGCCCCCGCCGACCCGGCCCTGGCTAGCAAGCTTGTCCGCCTGCAGGCCGAGCATTCGGCGGTGTGCGCCCGGATCCGGCATCTCAACAAGGCTCTTGCCTGGTCGTCGGCGCGGTGGCTCGTCGACCACGCGACCGCGGTCGGCGCCACCGTGATCTACGTCGAGAACCTCGCGACACTCGAGGCGGGTGGCCGGTCACGAAGCCTCAACCGGCGACTGTCTGGTGCGGTGCGCGGCACCGTGTTCACCGCCACCGCCCACCTCGCCGCGAAAGTAGGTACCGCAGTCGTCACCGTTCCGGCACGTGGAACCTCATCCGGCTGTCCCCGCTGCGGCGGCGCGGTCACGCACGTCAAAACGCCACAGGGGCGCGCGGCCGGGTACCGGTGGGCCACCTGCTCGTGCGGCCTGTCACTGGACCGCGACCACGCCGCCGCAGAACGGATCGCGGCCCGGGGCCTGGCCAACCAGACCAAAACCCGCCGCGACCGTAACGGCAACACCACAATCCGCGCAGCCACCGACACACCAGTGCGGCGCCGGGCGCGTCGACCAACCCCAACCGCGACGACCAAGCCCGTGCGGGAGCGACGCAAAACCGAACCCACGCCGAAGCAGACCCGACCTACAGGTGCCAAGACTTCACGCCTGCTGCCCTTGCGACGGCAGGTTCCCGCCCCGGCAGAACCCCCACCGGGAACTGCCGGCAAGCGTCCGGCGGGACGGACACCCCAGGAAACCAACCCGTCAGGGCCGGTTTGCCAGGTGCCGCACACGGCTTCCACCACCGCCCAGCGACACCCACACCGGGTTCGCGGGGCACTCCTCGGCCGCGGCTTCCACCGCCACGTGCACGCCACCCCGGTCACCGACCGGGGCCGTCGCACCGGCAAACATCCGCCTTACTGAGGATCACATAGGAAACCAGAGACGCTGTGATGTGGGATCCGACGACATACCTGCGCTACGGCGACGAGCGCTCCCGGCCCTTCCACGACCTGCTCGCGCGGGTCCCGGCCGCGCGGCCGCGCGCCGTGGTCGACCTCGGCTGCGGGCCCGGCAACCTGACGGAGACCCTCGCCGGACGCTGGCCGGACAGCCGCGTCGTCGGCCTCGACTCCTCCGCGGAGATGATCGCGCGGGCACGCGCCACCGCGTCCCCGGTCTCCTTCGCGGTGGGCGACGTCCGGGACTGGCGGCCGGAGTCCGACGTGGACGTAATGGTCAGCAACGCGGTGCTGCAGTGGGTCCCCGGCCATCGTGAGCTGCTCGCCCGCTGGGCGCGTGAGCTGCCCGGCGGGGCCTGGCTGGCGGTGCAGGTGCCGGGCAACTTCGACGCGCCCTCACACCGGGCGCTGCGCGAGGTCGCCGGCCGCCCGGCCTGGCGCGCCGACCTCGCTCCGCTGCTGCGCGAGGCCCCGGTCGACGACGCCACCGGCTACGCCGGGTTGCTGACCGGTGCCGGCTGCGCCGTGGACGCCTGGGAGACTACCTACGTGCACCTGCTGCCGGCCCGCGCCGACGCGGACCACCCCGTGCTGACCTGGATGGAGGGCACCGCGCTCCGGCCGGTCCGCGCGGCCCTGGACGCCGCCGGCTGGGCTGGCTTCCGGGCCGAACTCGGCGTACGCCTCGCGCAGGCGTACCCGGTGCGGCACGGTCAGGTGTACTTCCCGTTCCGACGCGTCTTCTTCGTCGCCCGTACCGGCGCCCGTGCAGAGGAGAATATGTGACCGACCTGCAAACCTTCATCGCCGGACTGCCCAAGGTGGAGCTGCACGTGCACCACGTCGGCTCCGCCTCGCCCCGGATCGTCGCCGAACTGGCCGCCCGCCACGAGGGCCGCAGCCCCGTGCCCGCGGACCCGGCCGCGCTCGCCGACTACTTCGCCTTCCGCGACTTCGCGCACTTCATCGAGGTCTACCTGAGCGTCGTGGACCTCATCCGCGACCAGGAGGACGTCTGGATCCTCACCCACGAGGTGGCCCGCGATCTGGCCCGCCAGCAGGTCCGCTACGCCGAGCTGACCGTGACGCCCTACTCGCACGTGCACCGGGGCATCCCCGCCCCGGCGTTCTGCGAGGCGATCGAGGACGCCCGCAAGCGGGCCGAGGCGGACTTCGGCATCGAGCTGCGCTGGTGCTTCGACATCCCCGGCGAGGCGGGCCTGCCGGCGGCCGAGGAGACCCTGCGGATCTCGCTGGAGGAGCGCCCGGACGGGCTGATCAGCTTCGGCCTGGGCGGCCCGGAGATCGGCGTGCCCCGGCCGCAGTTCAAGCCGTACTTCGACCAGGCCCGGGCGGTCGGCCTGCGCTCGGTGCCGCACGCCGGCGAGACCACCGGCCCGCAGACGGTCTGGGACGCGCTGCGCGACCTGGGCGCGGAGCGGATCGGGCACGGCATCTCCGCCGCACAGGACCCGGAGCTGCTGGCCCACCTCGCCGAGCACCGGATCGGCATGGAGGTCTGCCCGACCTCCAACGTGCGGACCCGGGCGGTCGCCACCATCGACGAGCACCCGTTGCGGCAGTTGGTCGACGCCGGCCTGCTGGTCACCATCAACTCCGACGACCCGCCGATGTTCGGCACCACCCTCAACGACGAGTACGCCGTCGCGGCCCGGCTGCTCGACGCGGGGCCGGAGGGGCTGGCCGCGCTGGCCCGCAACGCGGTGACCGCCTCCTTCCTGGACCCGGCGGGCAAGCAGCGGATCGGCGCCGAGATCGACGCCTACGTGGCGGCCGCCACCCGCTGAGCGGGACGGGGAAGCCGGCGCGCGGCGTGGCAAAAAAGCGTCGCGCGCCGCGCGGAAGGTGTGGCGGGAGAGCGTCGCGCGCCGCGCGGAAGGTGTGGCGGGAGAGCGTCGCGCCGCGCGGGAGGGTGTGGCAGGAGGAAGTGTGGCGCGCGGCGGGAGCAGGTTGTGGGGGGGCCCGTTCTACCCCCCCCCCCCCCGCACCCCCCGCCCGGGGGTGGTGGACGCCCATTACGCGGGTAAAATTTGGGTTGTTGTA